>NZ_BCQR01000054.1 GCF_001552175.1 Actinomadura kijaniata NBRC 14229 | reverse complement strand
GCTCGCGGCAGGCCGACTGCGCGGCGGCGGCCGTCCCGGTGCGGACCGCGTCGGCGTGCCCGGTCCCGGCCGCTCCGGGCAGGGCCGGCAGCGCCGCGCCCACCGCGACGCCGAAGAACCCCGCGATGAGGAGCAGCAGCCTCCGCCGCAGCGGCGTGTCCACGGCCGCGGGCGGCCCGGTCACGGACGGCCCGTTCACAGGCAGCCCTCGAACTGCGGCACCTCGACGTTGGTCTTCTCCAGGCCCGTGCCCGCGAACCACTTGCCGACCAGCCGCGCCGCGGTGCCGTCCTGGTACATCCGGGTGATGGCCCGGTTCAGCGCCTCACAGCCCTCGGGGTCGCCCTGCCGCAGGCCGATGCCGGTGTTCTGCTCGCCCAGCCTGGCGTTGATCAGGCGGTACCGTCCACCGCCCGCCTTCCGGGCCAGCCCGGCCAGGATCACGTCGGTGGTGGTGATCGCGTCGACCGCGCGGGAGTCCATCATCTCCATGCACTGGTCGTAGTCCTTGGCGCTGCGGACCTCGGCGGTCATCCCGGCGAGGGCCTGCAACCGCTTCACCGGGTCCGCGCCCTCCACGCCGCAGAACGTCCGTCCCCTCAGGTCGCGGACCACCTTCACGTTCCGCGCGTCGGAGCGGACGAGGACGTCCTGGTAGGACACGAAGTAGGGGCCCGCGAACGCGATCTTCTCCTTGCGTTCCGGCGTGACCGACAGCGTCGCCAGCACCAGATCGGCCCGCCCGGAGGTGAGCACCGTGATCCGGTCGGCCGCCAGCACCGGGACGAACCGGATGCTCTTGCCGAGCCGTCCGGCGACGTACCGGGCCACGTCGATGTCGAAGCCCTCGAAGGTGCCGTCCGGTTTGCGGACGCCCAGTCCCGGCAGGTCCGGGCGCACCCCCACGACCAGCGCCTGCTTGTCGAGCAGCGAGTCGCCGCCGGTCTGCCCGCACGCGGTCAGCGCGCCGCCCAGCACCCCGGCGGCCAGCAGCAGGCGCGCTCCCCGCCCGGTGATCGTCTGGATCACGCCCGCACCCCCGCCTGCCCGCCCGCCCGACCCTCTGTCAGCGATGATGCCGACTCCACCACCACAGTCAAGCCCTTCGCAAGATCAGAACGGTTGCAGTCCGAGCACGCTCCACCGCAGCCCGGGCCGTCCGAGCAGGTCGCCGCGGGTCCCCCGGTGTACGACGTGCAGCCCGTTGACCTCGGCCAGCGCGACCGTCTCGGCCACCGGGACGTCGAACATCCGCCGCGCCGGGGGCACCGGCCCGTGCCGCAGGGTCAGCACGACCCGCCCCCCGGGGACCAGCAGCGACGCGACGCTCTTCATCGCCCGCGCCCGCTCGTCCCCGTCGAGGTGCATCCACACGGCCGACAGCAGCACGAGGTCGAACCGCCGCCCGCCCCGGTGCACGGCCTCCAGCTCGGGCAGCGCGTCGTCGATCCAGGTCACCGGGGCGTCGGCGTGCAGCCGGCGGGCGCGTTCGCGCAGCTCGCGGGCGGGCTCGACGGCCACGACCCGGTGGCCGAGCCGCGCCAGGGCGGCGGCGTCCCGCCCGCTCCCGGCCCCGACGTCCAGCACCCGTCCGGGCGCGTCGGGCAGCAGGTGGAGGACGTCGGCGTGGACGTCCTCGAACGTGAGCGTCTCGTACTGCCGGACGAGGACGTCGGCCGCCTCGTTGTATCCGGCTGTTCCAGCGATCCCGGGCATGGCCGTTCCTCGGTCGGGTGCGAAGCCGATGCTATGCCTCCCGCCGCGAGCGCGCCGGACCCTTCGGAAAGCCGCCGGTACCGGAACCGTCATGGCGACACGGTTGAATGGCGCTCCCCGACCGAGAGCACCCGATGAGCCACTTCCCGCAACACGCCTCCATCTACATGGTCCACCTGCCCGACGAGGACGCCGCCCGCGAGATGGCCCGGATCCTGACCGAGCGCGGCCATACGGCCGTCTCCGTGCGCGAGGGCACTCCCGACCAGCCGTTCCACCGCTTCTACGAGTTCTCCTGGAAGGTCACCGGCATCGACGCGGGCCCCTACCCCGACGACGACGAGCAGTGGTGGACGGCCGTGGAGACCCGGATCGTCGAGACGCTGGCGGCCGAACGCGGCGGTTCCTCCACCCTCATGCGGGCGGCCCCGGAAACGGCACGGAACCTGGTCCCCGGCGGGACCGACGCCGACCGGCCCCCGGCCGAGGCGCGGGCCGCGCGCCTGGCCGCCCTGTCCGGCGAGCCCGCCCGCGCCCCGCGACCCGTCATCACCTACCGGCTCGACCGCCCCGCCTCCGACGGCCCGTCCGGGATCCCCGTCGCCCTGCCCGGCCTCGACGACGTCGGCTGGCCGTCACTCGAACACGCCTACGGTTCGGCCGAGGACACCCCGGACATCCTGCGGGCGATGGCGGCGAACGACGAGGGCTGGGACGAGGCGACGTTCGAGTACTTCAGCGCCATCGTCCACCAGGAGACCTGCTACAGCGCCACGCCGCCGACGATCCCCTTCCTCGTCCGCATGGCGCGCGCTCCGGAGATGACCCTGGAGTACCGCCTGGCGCTGCTGGCCGACCTCGCCTACATCGCCTCCTTCGACCCGTCCCCGGCCGCCGGGGAGGAGCCCGCCCCCACCGCGCACGCCGCCCGCGCCTGCCGTGAGGTCATCGACGCCCTCCCCTCCCTGCTGTCGCGCTGGCCCGAGGCCGCGCCCGTGGAGCGGGCCTGGCTGATCGTGCTGGGCGCCCTGTCCCCCGCCGCCGCCGCGCCGCTGCTCCCCGCGTTCGAGGGCTTCCGCCGGGGGCTGGAGGGTCCGAGCCCCGCCCTGGACCTGGCCCTGGCGCTGGCCGCCGACGACGAGGACCGCGCCTGCGGCCTCGTCCTCGACTGCACGACCTGGGACGAGGACATCTCCTGGCACCTGGCGGACGACACCCCGCTGCGCCACCGCCACCTCGCGGTCCTCGCCCGGCTGGCCATGGCCGAGCTTCCGCCGCGGGGGTGAACCGGGGCGGCCGGGTACTACGCTGCCGTCCGTGACCGTGAACGTCGGAGTGGTGGTCCGGTACCGCAAGGCCGTGACCTACGGGGTGCACGCGCTGCTGGCGGCGCTGGAGACCGCCGGGACCGAGTGCGAGATCCGGTTCGGGACGACGCCCGAGGAGACCGCCGCCGAGATCACCGCGTGCGGGGCCGACCGGATCCTCGTCCTCTGGTCGTTCTACTCCCCCGACGCCGAGGCCATGGCCGCCGAGCTGGCCGCCGTCCGGGAGCTGGCCGACGACCCGCGAGCCCTGCACATCGCGGGCGGCGTCCACGCCACCGCCGAGCCGCAGCACGTCATCGACTCCGGCTGGGACCTGGCCGGGATCGGCGAGGGCGAGTCCACGATCGTCGCCCTGGTCGAGGCGCTCCGCGCCGGGACGCCGCTGACCGCCGTCCCCGGCCTCGCCCTCCGCGACGACGACAGTGTGGCCCTGCGCACGGGCCCGGCGCCGCAGCCGCCGCTGGACGCGTTCCCGTCGTTCCCGGCGCCCCGCCGCACCGTCGGGCCGATCGAGATCACGCGGGGCTGCCGCTACACGTGCCGGTTCTGCCAGACGCCGTTCATGTTCGGCGGGAGGTTCCGGCACCGCTCGGTCGACGGCGTCCGCGAGCACGTCCGGCGCATCACCGCCCACGGCCTGCGCGACGTCCGCTTCATCACCCCGACGTCCCTGTCCTACGGCTCCCCGGGCCCCGACCCCGACCTGGACGCCGTCGAGGAGCTGCTGGCGGCCGTCCGGGAGGAGCTGCCGCCGCACGGCCGGATCTTCTTCGGCAGCTTCCCCTCCGAGGTCCGCCCCGAGCACGTCACCCCCGCGGCGATGCGCCTGCTCAAACGGTACGTCGCCAACGACAACATCATCATCGGCGCCCAGTCCGGCTCCGACCGCGTCCTCGCGGCGTCCGGCCGGGGCCACGGCGCGGACCCGGTCCGCGACGCCGTCCGCGTCGCCGTCGCCGAGGGCTTCCGCCCGAACGTGGACTTCATCTTCGGCATGCCCGGCGAGGACGCGACCGACCAGAGGGCGTCCCTGGCCCTGGCCTCCGAGCTGGCCGACCTCGGCGCCCGCATCCACACGCACACGTTCATGCCGTTGCCGGGCACGCCCTGGCGGGACGCCGAGCCCGCGTTCATCCCGCTGGAGACGATGCGCGCGCTGGACCGCCTGGCCCGGCGCGGCGACGCCTACGGCCACTGGCGCAAGCAGGCCGAGCACTCCGCCCGCTTGGCCGAGACCGCCAAGGCCTACCCCCGCCGCGCACCGCGCCGCCGCGTCTGATCCCGTCCCCGCCCCGGATGGTGATCTTCTCGGCGCTCCGTGTAGCGGGATGTTAAGGACTGATCAAATCCGGCGGCGCCGCTCTGGTCATTCCCGGCACGGCACGGCTTCATGAGGGCGAACAGGACGAAGGGCCGTCCGGAGCTCCTCCGGAAAGCGTTATCCGAGGTCGTTCGCCCACCAGGCCCAAGGCCCCGCCCGGGGCCGGACCAGAGAGGAACGCCCATGCGCGGACCATGGAAGCCGTCCCGGACCGTCGTCGCCGCAGTGACCGTGCCGCTCCTCACCGGCGGCGTCCTGACGCTCGGCGCGGCACCGGCCTCCGCCGCGACGACCAGATGCAGCGGGTGGCAGCAGCACACGCTCCCCGTCGTCGGGAAGATCGCGGTCAAGACCTGCGTCCAGAAGGAGGGCTACAACCACAAGGCGTGGGTCCACGTCGAGTGGTTCCGGACGTACGGCGGCACGGACTTCGACGGCGTCAAGGTCAGGGTGCGGCTGGAGCGCAGGAACAGCACCTACAAGTCGAAGACCTGCGACTACACCAAGGTCATGAACCAGTACAAGCTCGGCAAGCGCAACTGCACGACCGCGCGCGTCTTCTCCACCCAGAAGGGCGGCTGGACGGCCGACGGCTACGTCGACCTGAACTTCAACCTCGACGGCAAGGGCTGGAAGAGGTGGGAGCTGAAGGGATCTCCCTCCGTTTCCTGAGTCCACGGGAAGGGATTTGTGGTATCTCACGGTAGATGGGAGGAACGCGGGGCCCAGCGGTCCGGCAGGGCAGGTCGAAACGCTTCGACTTCGGCGGGCGCCGACCGCCCCGGCGCGGATGACGGGGGACGGGGGACGGCGATGCGGGTTCTGCTGGTGGAGGACGACCGGAGGTTCGCGACCTCGCTGGTCAAGTCGCTCCGGCAGTGCGGCTACGAGATCGAGCACGTGGTGGACGGCCGCGCCGCGCTGGCCGCGCCGCCGTGCGACCTGGTCCTGCTGGACCTCGGCCTGCCCGACCTGGACGGCATGGAGGTCTGCCGGCGGCTCCGCCAGCGCAGCGAGGTCGCGATCATCATCCTGTCGGCGCGCGGCACCGAGCGCGACCGGGTGGCGGGCCTGCGCGGCGGCGCCGACGACTACCTGGTCAAGCCGTTCGGCATCGCCGAGCTCCAGGCCCGCGTGGACGCGGTGCTGCGCCGGGCGCGGCCCCGGCACGAGGGCGTCCGCGTCCTCGGGGACCTGCGGGTCGATCTGGACGCCCGGGTGGCGTCGGCGCACGGCCAGGAGATCAGGCTGACCCCCAAGGAGTACACGCTGCTGGCCGTCCTGATCCGCGAGCAGGGCGTCGTGCTGATGCGCGAGCGGCTGCTGCGCGAGGTGTGGGGGACCGGCTGGCAGGGCAAGTCGCGCACCCTGGACGTGCACATCTCGACCCTGCGCACCAAGATCCGCGACGTCGCGCGGGTCGAGGTGGTGCACGGTGTCGGCTACCGGCTGGTGCCCGCCGGGGACACGGCCCGGAGCGCCTGATGCGGTGGCGGCTGCTCGGAACGTTCCTGACGCTGATCGTCGCCGTGCTGGGGGTGCTGAGCGTGCCGCTCGCCACGGCGGCCGCCTCCCGTGACACCCAGGCGATGTTCCTGGACCGGGTCAACGACACCATCCGGTTCGCGTCGATCGCGGAGACCGCGCTGCGCACCGGGCAGACCATGGCCCTGCGGGCGGAGCTGCGGCAGTACGAGCAGCTGTACGGCATCGGCGCGCTCGTCGTCGGGCGCGACGGCGAACCGGTCCTGGTGTCGGGCACCGACGTGGACCCCTACGCGCCGCGCGTCCGCGCGAAGATCGACGAGGCGCTGTCGGGGAACCGGTCGGCCACCACCGAGGTGTTCTGGCCGTGGAGCCGCGACCCGCTCATCGTCGTGGAGCCGATCGCCCGCAACGGCGAGGTCATCGGGGCGGCGCTCACGCTGTCGCCGACCGACCGGCTGCGCGCCACCACCCTGCGCAACTGGGCGACCCTGGCCGGGGAGTGCCTGGCGGCGCTGCTGGTCGGCGTGCTCGCCGCCTCCCGGCTCACCCGCTGGCTGCTGCGCCCCGTCCACGAGCTCGACGCCGCCGCGCACGCGCTGACCGAGGGGCGGTTCGGCGAACGCGTCGGCTTCACCTCCGGCCCCCGCGAGCTGCGCAACCTGGTCACCTCGTTCAACGCCATGGCCGAGCAGATCTCGATGCTGATCGAACGGCAGCGCGCGTTCGTCTCCTACGCCGGGCACCAGCTGCGCACGCCGCTGGCCCGGCTCCGGCTCGCGATGGACAACCTCGCCCCCCAGACGCTGCCCAGCGGCCGGGAGGACCACCAGATGGTGATCGAGGAGATCGAGCGGATGGCGCGGCTGTACGACGCGCTGCTCGCCTACGCGCACGCCGACGCGGCCTCGACCGAGCTCGGCCCCATCGACATGGCGGAGGTCGCCGACGCCCGGGCCGCCGCGTGGCGGGACGTGGCGGCGGAGGAGGGGGTCACCCTCGTGCGCGAGGGAGAGGGACCGGCGGTCGCCCTGGCCACCGCCGACACCGTCGACCAGGTGCTGGACGCGCTGATCGACAACGCGGTGAAGTTCGCGGGGCCGGGCAGCACCGTCACGTTGCGGGTCGAGCGGCCCGCCCCGGAGTGGGTGGAGGTGCACGTGGTCGACAACGGGCCGGGCATGGCGCCCGACGAGCTCGGCCGGGCGGCCGAACCGTTCTGGCGGCATCCCCGGGACCAGAACCTCGACGGCTCGGGGCTGGGCGTCACCATCGCCACGTCCCTGGTGACGGCGGGCGGCGGGTCCCTCGACCTGCTGCCCGCCGAGCCGCACGGGGTGGACGCACGGATCCGTCTCCGGGCGACGCGATGACGGGCCTCCGGCGCAGGACGCTGCTGGCACTCCCCCTGATGGCCGCCGCCTGCGACCTCGCCCCGCCCCCTCCCCTGGACCGCCTGACCATCGCGACCGGCGGGCAGGGCGGCGTCTACCACACGCTCGGCACGGCCTACGCGGCCGCCGCCGCGCGCCGGTGGCACGCCGACGCCCGCGTGCTGACCACCGCGGCCTCCGTGGAGAACCTCCGCCTGGTCGCCGACGGGCGCGCCGACGTCGGTTTCACGACCGTGGACTCGGCGGCGCTCGCCGTCCGGGGCGAGGGGGCGTTCACCCACCCGCTGCCCGTCGTGGCGCTGGCCGGTCTCTACGACGACTACCTCCAGGTCGTCGTGCGGGCCGACGGGCCGGTGCGCGAGATGACGCACCTGCGCGGCCGCCGGGTGTCGACCGGGTCGCCGGACTCGGGCACCGAGGTGGTGGCGACCCGCGTGCTGGAGGCGATCGAGCTCGACCCCGACCGAGGGATCGACCGCCGCCGCATGTCGGCGGCCGACTCGGCCGAGGCGCTGCGCAAGGACGAGATCGACGCCTTCTTCTTCACCGGCGGACTGCCGACGCCCGCCGTCGCGAACCTGACCGCGGCCACGCGCATCCGGATCCTGTCGATGAGGCACATCGTCGACGGGCTCCAGCAGCAGTACGGAGAGGTCTACCAGACCCGCTCGATCCCGGCGAACACCTACGCGCTCGGCGAGGAGGTCATCACCGTGGGGATCGCCAACGTGCTGGTGGTCCGCTCGGACATGGGCGGCGCCAAGGCGCGGGCGCTCACCGCCCTGCTGTTCGACGCGAAGCCGACGCTGGTGAAGGCGCACGCCGAGGCCCGCCGCCTGGACCACCGCACGGCCACCGCCACCTACCCGGTGGCCCTGCACCCCGGAGCGGCCCGGTACTACCGCGACTCCAAGGTCATGGTCACCCACCGGGGCCGGTGAGCCACAACACAGTCACAGACCGAAACGACTTGTTAAGGACACCTCAATTTCCGTGCCCAACCATGGCGGGCCCGGGCCCCCTCGCGGTTATCTAATGGCACCTCCGTGGTGGTGCGGTGAAAACCGCCGTTATCCCAGCTCCGCCCGCGGTCGGTGTACGTTCCCAACACCGGCCGCGGGCAGAGCCCACGGATTTCGCGACGAAACAGGCCAGTGGCCGTCCTTTTTCGTTCGTACGGTTCCACGGAACCGAAACGAGAGGGCACCACTGATGACCATCGTCGTCACCACTCCGACCGGACACGTCGGCTCCCGCGTGCTCCGGCTGCTGCTCCAGGCCGGCGTCCGCCCGCGCGTGCTGGTCCGCGACCCGGCACGGCTGGACGCCGCGACCCGCGAACGCGTCGAGGTGCGGCGCGGCGACCTGACCGACGCGGCGTTCGTCCGCGAGGCGACCGCCGGCACGCGGACGGTCTTCTGGGTCGACCCGACCCCCCACACGGTCGAGGACCCCGTCGGGACCTCCCGGCGCACGGCCTCCGGCCTGGTCGAGGCCGCCCGGGCGGGCGACGTCGCCCGGGTCGTGCTGCTGAGCAGCGTCGGCGCCGAGAGACGCCGCGGCGCCGGCCACATCGACGCCCTGGCCTGGATCGAGGAGCGGCTCGACGCCACCGCCGCCGACACGCTCCACCTGCGGTGCGGCCACTTCTTCACCAACCTGCTGATGGACCTCGACGGCCTGGCCCGCGGCGAGCTGACCACCTCGGTCCCGCCCGACCGGCCCCTGCCGTGGGTCGATCCGCGCGACGTCGGCGAGGTCGTGGCCGCGCGGCTGCTGAACGACGGGTGGAAGGGCCATCTCGTCCAGGCCGTCCACGGTCCGGAGGACCTCACCTACGAACAGGTCGCGCGGATCCTCACCGAGGTGCTGGACCGTCCCGTCCGGCTCAGGGCCGTCGGCGACGACGACCTCCGCGCCGCGCTGCGCTCGGCGGGCCTGCCCCCCGGCGCCGTGGAGGGCATCGTGGGCATGACGGCCGGGACACGCGACCTGGTCCCCGAGCAGCCGCGCGACGTGGTGACGACGACCCCCACCACCCTCGCGGCCTGGGCCTACGACCGTCTGCGCCCGGCATTCCTCAGCGGCTGAGCGCGGCGTCGAGCTCGGCGAGGGAACGGCGCAGGAGCGAGCGTTCGAACTCCCGCGGGTCGTCCTCGCCGGGCCGGTACGTCGCCATGTACGCGTGAACGGCCGTGAACCAGGCTTCGAGGTCCTCCCGCCGCCGGGCGTCGACCCGGCCGTTGGCGACGGCGTGGTCGGCGAGCATGGCGAACTCCTGGCGCATGAGGTCGGGCTTGGGCCGCTGCGGGTTCACCCAGTCGTCGGTGACCACCGGGCGGAGGCGGGCGCCGCTGTCGTGCCAGTGCAGCAGGATGGCCAGGTCGCAGGTGAAGCCCTCGGGCAGCACGGTCGGCCACAGGTCCCGGAGCGCGGCCCGCTGGCCGGACCACGGGGTCGTCCCGAACGTCGGCAGCGCCTCCGGGAGCAGACGGCCCGCGAGCGGCGCGAAGAAGCCGTGCAGCCAGAGCTGGGGGTAGACCGGGCGCCAGTACAGGTCCGCGATCGTGGCCTCGGCGACGCCCCGCAGGATCGGGGCGACCAGGGAGACGGCGAGCGGCTCGTCCCCCAGGTACCGGAGGTCGCCGTCGATGAGGCAGACCACGTCCGCGGTGGACGCCTTTAGGCCCGCGAGAACGGCGTTGCCCTTGCCCTCGGCCGCCTCGGTCACCCGGGCCCCCGCGGCGGCGGCCCGTTCGGCCGTGGCGTCGGTGCACCCGCTGGCCGCGACGACGACCTCACCGTCCACCCCCAGCGTTTCCAGGGCCCTGAAGCCGTCCCGGACCACGCGGGCGACGCTCTCCTCCTCGTCGTGGGCGGGGATGACGATGGCGACGCCGCCCTCGACGTTCCGGAGCGAGCGGGGCGAGTCGACGTCGATGAGTCCGAGGGCCGGGTCGATCGTGGGCTGGGTCACTCGTCACTCCAGGCTTGAGAGGGCGTTCCGGAGAAACTGAACCATCCCCGGGCGCGGACGCCTCCCCTCAACGCCCGCGGCACCCGCCGTGCTCCGGCCGACACCCCGTGTGTGCGCCAGCTCACGTCCAAATTGACCCTTATGTCCGCTCGGTAACGGGTATCCCGCACAAGGTTACGAACGGGCGTGGCGGCCGGTTCGTCGCCGTCCCCGGACCCGGGGTCGGCATGATGTCGCGCCACCGGAGCACGAGGAACGGCCATGTCGACCATCAGCGGCGTCCAGACGCCCGCCGAACCCGAACACCCCGCCCTGCGGCCGGTGCCGCTGCGCGCCATCTGGAAGGACGTGCGGCGCGGTGGCCCGCTGGAGCTGCTGGACCGGCTGGCCCGCGAGGAACCCGGGCGGATCGCGCAGCTGCGGCTGGGACCGTTCCGCCCGCTGCTGGTGACCCATCCCGACCACCTGCGGCACGTCCTGCGCGACCGCGCCGACAACTACCCGCGCGGCGCGGCGATGTGGTCGGCGCTCGGCCGGCTGACCGGCGACGGCATCGGCGGCGAGGGCCCCCAGTGGCACGCCAGCCGCCAGATCCTGCAGAGCGCGTTCTCCGGCGCCCACCTGCGGCAGATGAGCGGCGCGATGCTGGACGGGATCACCGCCGGCACCGACGAGCTGGTCGAACGCGCGGCCGCCGGGCCCGTGGACGCCGGAACGGAGATGACGCGCCTGGTGCAGCGCGTCATCGACCCGGTGTTCTTCGGCGACCTGATCCCCGACGGGGAGGGCGACCGCCTGGGCGAGTCGATCGCCACCGCGATGGGGAGCCTGCTGTGGCGGATGGCGCTGCCGTTCGTACCGCACGCCGTCCCGCTCCCCGGCGACCTGGCGTTCTGGCGCGCCACCCGGACGGTGCGCCGGATCCTGCAACCGCTGCTGGCCGAGGCCCGGCGGCACCCCGTCCCCGAGCACAGCGTGATCACCAAGCTCATGCGGGGCACCGGCGCCGACGGGCGGCCGCTGACCGACCAGCAGATCGTCGACGACATCGTCGCGCTGTTCGTGGCGGGCAGCGAGTCCAGCGCGATCGCCCTGACCTGGGTCTGGGTGGCGCTCGCCGAGCACCCGGAGGTGCTGGGGCGGGTGCGGGAGGAGGTCGACCGGGTGATCGGCGACGGCGGCCTGCGGCGCGACCACGTGCGGGAGCTCACCTACACCAGGATGGTGCTGCGCGAGGTCCTGCGGATCTACTCGGTGGGCTGGGCGGTGCCCCGGATGGCCACCGACGACGACGTCCTCGGCGACGTCCCGGTGCGGGCCGGGACCACCCTGGTCATCTCGCCGTACCTGACCCACCGGCTGCCGGAGTTCTGGCCCGACCCCCTGCGGTTCGACCCGCTGCGGTTCACCCGCGAGCGGTCCCGCACCCGCGACCCGCTGGCCTACCTGCCCTTCGGCGACGGCGTCCACCAGTGCCTGGGCGAGGCGTTCTTCCTGGAGGAGGCCACGCTGGTCGTGGCCGAGCTGGTGCGCCGCTGCGACATCGCCGTGGCCGACCCCGTCCGGCCCAAGCTGTCGCTGACGGTGCAACCGCGCCAACCGGTCAGGCTGCGGGTGACACCGCGCGCTTGAGGGCCGTTCCCGAACGGCATACTTGCCGCCGACGGCCCTGATGGCCCGTGCCACCCGCCCCGCCGCCCGTCCAGGAGTCGCGCATGCGTGAAGCCACCGACCACCAGATCACGGCGACGGCCCTCGCATGCGCCCGCGACCTCCAGGACCGCATGCGCCGCTACCCGACGCTGTTCCCCGACCCGCCGCTGGGCCCGGACACCGCCACCCGTGTCGCCCAGGCGATCGCCTGGGGCGCCCCCTGGTGCACCCCCGCGCAACTGCGCGCGCCCGCCCGCACCGCGTTGTGGATCTTCGCGGTCGACTGGCTGATCGACCACCAGGCCACCGGTGCCGAGCAGGTCCGCGCCCTGGTCGACGGCTGCCTGCGCGTCGCCGACGGCCACCCTCCGCAGGGCGCGCTGGAAACGATGCTGGCCGAACTCCGCGCGGACCTGGCCGACCGCGACGCGATGCCGGTATGGCGCGAGGAACTGCGGCGCATGCTGACGGCGATGGAGCGGGAGTGGGCATGGGTCGCCGGCCACGCGCCCACCTGGCGGCAGTACCTCGACAACGCCGACAACTTCGGCTCGACCTGGGTCAACGTCACCCACTGGATCGTCACCGGCGACGACGCCACCCGCGAGCACCTGGACGTCCTGCGGCGGGCCAGCCGCCTGGTGCAACAGGCCCTGCGGCTCTACAACGACCTCGCCACCATCGGCCGCGACCGTTCCTGGGGCGACCTGAACGCGTTGATGCTGGGCCTGGACGAGACCGCCGCCCGCCGCCACATCGACGACCTCATCACCCGGCGCGACCGCTGCCTGGAGCCCCTGCGCACGGCCTGCCCCCGGCAGATCACCTATCTCCGGCGCCAGATCGAGTACAGCGCGGCCTTCTATGGCGACGGGCGGGACTACTGGGGAACCCTCGATGACGAAAGCGTTTCCGACCGCTGACGAGGATCATGGTGAGGCCCGCGTTGCTATGGTGATGCACGTGCATCCGGGTGCCCGGTGACACCATCGCGGCTGGTTCGGACCGCGACGGCCGAGATACCGGCGCCCTCTGTTTGCGCCTCCCCGCTCGTTGCGCCCTGCTAGGACTGGTAGATGCGTCTGCGCCCCCCTCCCGAGTCCCGCAAGATCCGGCTGCGGTCGAAGATCACGGCGGTCCTGCTCTCTCTCATCGCGCTCTGGGGGTTCTCCGCTTGGGTCACCGTGCGCGACGGCTGGAACCTGTTGCAGGCCGCCGAGCGGGACACCACCGTCGGCCGCCCGTCCAAGACCCTGACCAACGTGCTGCAGGACGAGCGCCGGCTGTCGCTGGCGTACCTGGGCGCCAGGGAACGCCGCGTTCCCCCGCCGAGCCTGGTCGAGCAGCGGGCCCGCACCGACCAGATGATCCGCCAGTGGCAGAGGCAGGCCCACCAGGCGCCCGGCGAGAAGATCCAGCGCGCGGTCAAGCTGACCGCGCAGCGGTTGCGCGCGTTGCAGGCGGCGCGCGCGGCGGTGGACGCCGACACCACCGACCACACCAGCGCCGTGCAGCCGTTCGACGCGGCCATCGACGCGACGTTCGTGATCCACGCGGCCAACGCCGAACTCGACGACCAGGGCATCGCCGCCGACGGCCGCGCGCTGATCGCGCTGACGCGGGCCCGCGAGCTGCTGGCCCGCGAGGACGCCATCATGGCCGCGCGGCTGGCCGGGGCCCGCGTCACCGAGCCCCGGCAGGCCCAGTTCGCGCTGGCGGTCGGCGCCGCGCGGATGGAGCTCCAGGACGCCCACACCCAGCTTGCGCCCGCCGACCAGCGCCGCCTGGACCAGGTGATGCAGAGCGGCGCCTTCACCCAGCTGCGGTCCCTGGAGGACCGCCTGCTCGGCCGCGTGCGCGGCAACCGTCCGCCCGTGACCGCCGCCCAGTGGCAGTCCGTCACCCGGCAGGTCCTGGCCGACCTGGACGCCACCATCGACGCCGGCGGTGACGCCGTGGTGGAGCGCGCCCAGCCCGTCGGCCTGTGGGTGCTGGCGCGCCTGGTGCTGGCCGCCGGACTGGGCCTGGTGGCGGTGGTGGCCTCCATCGCGCTGTCCATCACCACCTCGCGACTGCTGCTGCGCCAGCTCCACCGGCTCAAGGTCGCCGCCCAGGAGCTGGCCGAGGACAAGCTGCCCGCCGTCGTCGACCGGCTCGGCCAGGGCGAACGGCTCGACGCCGCCGCCGAGGTCCCGCCCCTGGAGTTCGGGGACGACGAGGTCGGGCAGGTGGGCCAGGCCATCAACCGCGTGCGGACGACCGCGATCGACGCCGCCGTCCAGCTGGCCGAGCAGCGGCTCGGCTTCCGCAACACCCTGCGCACCCAGGCGCTGCGCACCCAGGCGCTGACCCAGCGCCAGCTGCTCGCCCTCGACGAACTCGAACGCCGCCGCGACCTGGACCCCGCGGTCTTCGGCGGGATCGTCCGCGTCGACGAGCTCGCCACCCAGACCTTCCGCCACTGCGCGAACCTGCTGCTGCTGACCGGGGAGCCCGGCTACACCGGCGCCCGCAGGCCCATCGCCCTGCTCGACGCCGTCCGGCACGCCGTCAGCCAGGTGGAGGACTACCAGCGCGTCACGACCCAGCCGGTCGACGAGCGCTGGCTCAGCGGCCGCGCCCGGGACGTCATCTCCCTGCTGGCCGAGCTGATCGACAACGCCCTGCGCTTCTCCAGCGCCGACACCACGGTGGAGATCTCCTCCCAGCCGGTCCCCCGCGGGCTGGCCCTGACGATCGAGGACAAGGGCGTGGGCATGTCGCCCGAGCGGCTCCAGGAGGCCAACCATCTGATCGTCGACCCGCCCAGCTTCGACGTGTCCAGCACCACCCAGCTGGGACACCGGGTCGTCGGCCTGATCGCCCGCCGCCACGGCATCTCGGTGACCCTGAAGCCGTCCCCCTACGGGGGCGTGTCGGCGGTGGTCCTGCTGCCCCCCGACCTGTTCGAGGACCCGCCCGCGTCCCACGACACCCCCGCGACCGGCACCGCCCGCAGGACCCCGACCGGCACGGGCCCGAACGCCAAGCCCGCCCCCGTCCGCCTGTCGGTCATCACCGCCCCGCAGGAGTCCTCCACCGCCGTCGCCACGGCACCGCGCCCGCGACAGGAGCCCGACCGGATCGCCCCGGCCCCCAGCCCCGAGCCCCGGCAGACCACCGAACACGGCCTGCCGGTCCGCCAGCCCCAGCAGCACCTGGTCCCGGAACTCCGCACCGACGAGCCCACCGAGGCTCCGGAGCCCGTTCCCGACGACCAGGACACCCGCTCCCCAGAAGAGGTGCGCCGCATCATGAGCGCCTACCAGAGCGGCACCAAAAAGGGACGCAACGAAACCGCCCCCACCCCAGACGAGTAACAAAGCGGGGCCGCCACACCAGCGGCCCCGCCCACCTCCTCCAGGCGCAAACCAACCTCCCGGAAAGACGCCTCCGCCCCGCCGGCGTTCATCACGGCACCGGCCCATGCCCCGAGCGCCACGCCGCCCCACAGACACAAATCTCCTGGCATTCGTCGATTTCGTCGCGCGGGCAACCGTTCCGCGGGCCTCGCCGGTAGTACCGGCAGGAACGCGACGAAAGGCGAGGCCTATGCGAGATCGGGCGGAGTTCACCGCCTATGTCGAGGCGCGGTCGCCGAGAATGCTGCGCACCGCCTACCTGCTGTGCCGCGACTGGGCGCAGGCCGAGGACCTGGTGCAGACCGCGCTGGTCAGGGCGTGGCGGGCATGGCGGCGGATCGGCGACGACCCCGACCCGTACGTGTACCGGATCCTGGTCAACACCCACGCGTCGTGGTGGCGACGCCGGTGGCGGGGCGAGGTCCCGACGTCCGCGCCGCCCGAGGCCACCGCCGCCGGCGACGCCATGGGGGCGGCCGACAACCGGGCCCTGCTGTGGGAGGCCCTCGGGAGGCTGCCGCGCGGGCAGCGGGCGGTGCTGGTGCTGCGGTTCTTCGAGGACCTCAGCGAGCCCAGGGTCGCCGAGATCCTCGGCTGCTCGGTCGGCACCGTCAAGTCCCAGACCAGCAAGGCACTGGCCAAGATGCGCGTCGACCCGCAGATCGTCGCCGTCACCGCGGAATCGAGGAGGGTCTGAGATGCCCACGATCGAAGAAGAACTGCGACAGACGCTGACGGAGGCCAGCGCGAACGCCCCGACCGGAGGCGACCGGCTGGCCGAGGTACGGCAGCGGATCCGCCGAGGCAACCGGATGCGGTTGGCGGGCGGAGCGCTGGCGGGAGCCTCGGCACTGGCGCTCGCCGGACTCCTGGCGCCGAGCACGCTGACCGGACCGGACGCCGACCACCCCACGACGGTCAACGTCGCCGCGGTGACGTCGGCGTCCAGCGGCAGAGCACTGCCCGACACCTACCTGGGAATGCCACGCGTCACGGCCCAGCGTTTCTCCACTGGAGGCAAGAGGACACGGATCGACTTCGCCCCCACGGGACCCAACACCGCGATCACGATCCAGTGCCCCACCGGGACCATCGCCGTCGCCTGGCTCAACGGCCGGCTGCTGGCCTACGGGGACTGCCACCGACGGGGCGA
Organism: Actinomadura kijaniata NBRC 14229; assembly: GCF_001552175.1. Classification (GTDB taxonomy): domain Bacteria; phylum Actinomycetota; class Actinomycetes; order Streptosporangiales; family Streptosporangiaceae; genus Spirillospora; species Spirillospora kijaniata. The sequence goes on along the minus strand of NZ_BCQR01000054.1, from coordinate 47,305 downwards.
CACCTTCGGCTGGACGACGATCAGCGCCCCCGACGCGGGAGCCCTGCCCGCCGGAAAGACCGTGGCCCTGGAGATCGCCGTGCTGCCCGCGTCGACCCAGCGGACCGTGGCCATCGTCCCCGACGGCCTCCCCACCGAGAAACTCCGAAAGGAGGGCCACACCCGCAAGCAGACCATCACCCAATACCTGGCCACCAACCCGACGAGCCAGGTGACCTGGTCAACCGCCATCTACAGCGGAACCTGCAAGAGCACCGACTGCACTACGACCAAGCGCACCAAGTAACGCCTCTAACTCAACGGCGGCACCCCCGCCATCCAGGCGGCCGAGCGACCAGAACACAGCGTCGAGCCCCACCCCCGGCCCTACGCCGCCAAACGACGCACCCTCGCAACTCCCCACGGCCGAAACGACGACACATACTCGGCCCGTGTACCCACCCCAAGCCAATGATCACCAAACACAAATAAGGCAGCCCACCTGCACTGATGCAGGTGGGCTGCCTTGTCACGGGTGGAGCTGAGGGGATTTGAACCCCTGACCCCCTCGATGCGAACGAGGTGCGCTACCGGACTGCGCTACAGCCCCGCGGACGAGAAGTAGATTAGCACTGATCGCGCGGTGGGTGGGAATCAAAGCGTGCTGGTCACTCGCCGACGGCGCGGCGGTCGTCGGCGTACTGGTCGAAGACCTCCTCCTGTGCGGGCGCCGACAGTTCGATGATCTCGGCCTGGGGGGTGGCGGCCTCGGCGGCGCAGGCCGCTTCGCGGGCGCGGATGCGTTCGGCGGCCAGGCGGGCGCGTTCCTCGGCGGCGTGGGCGGCGTCCATCTTCACCGCGACGCGCAGCAGGGTCAGGTGGCCCGCCAGCAGGAGGACGGGGGGCGCGACGATCCACCAGGGGGCCACGCCGGCGGCCGGGACGGTGATCGCGGTCAGCAGGAGGAGGGACAGGCCCGCGGTGCGCCGGCGGCGGCGGGCGATGACGGCGGCGCGGCCACGGGCGTTGCGGCGGGGTGTGACCTCGGTCTCTTCCTCCGGTTCTTCCTCCTCGGGCGCCTCCTCCTCGGCATCCTTGTGGAGGATCTTGGAGATACCGGACTGCTCGGTGTCGCGGCGCAGCCACATGGGTACCAGGACGATGGCCCAGACAGCGACGATGGCGAGATAGAGAACGGCACTGCTCACCGGCCCACCGCCGGGGCCGAGGCGCGGCCGACTTTCGGCGCGCGCACGTGCATTGGGAGCAGGGTCACGCCCCGCACGGTACGAGCCGGTGTCAGAGGTTGACGAGTATAAAGGGCGGTGTGTCGCGAGATCGATGCCGTGGTTACTCTCCGTTTGCCGAGTCTTCTTGGTCGCAAGATTTTTTCGGCGGGGCGAGCAAACGTCACGAGGCCGAGGACGGCCGGGGAAACGCCTGGTCACGGCCCAGCCAGCGGGCGCGCAGGCCGCCGGGGACATCCTCCACGGTCAACGCATAGCAGATGTGGTCGCGCCATGCCCCGTCGATGTGGAGATGGCGGCGGCGAATTCCCTCTTCGCGGAATCCGAGTTTTTCGACCACGCGGCGGCTGGCGGCGTTCTCGGGGCGGATATTGGCCTCGACGCGGTGCAGCCCGACGGTGAAGAAACAGTGGTCCACCGCGAGGGCGACGGCGGTGGGGATCACCCCGCGGCCGGCGACGTGCCGGTCGACCCAGTAGCCGATCTGGGCGGAACGGGCCGAGCCCCACACGATCGCGCCGATGGTGAGCTGTCCCGCGAACGCCCCGTCGTAGGTCACCACCCACGGCAGGGCGAGTCCCTGGCGGGCCTCGCGGCGCATGGTGTGGACCATGGACAGGTAGGGGCCGAGGCCGCTGCGGAACAGGGGCGTCTCGGGGTTGGTGGGCTCCCAGGGGCGGAGCCAGTCGGCGTTGCGGACGCGTAGTTCCCGCCAGGTGGCGGCATCACGGTGCCGCAGGGGGCGCAGCCCCACCGGGCCTTCGGTCAGGGTGACCGGCCATCCCCGCATGCGTTCCACGGCTCCCATGATTCCCTGGTCCGGCCTTCGGACGCCATCAATTGTCGCCGACGAGTTCCGATCCACCCAGGTCCGGTGCCACAAAACGGGGCATTAGGCGGCGCCGAGCAGGCCCAGGAGGCGTTCCACTTCGGCCGCGACGGCCGTTCGCGCGGGCGCCAGGTATTTGCGGGGGTCGACGCGGGCGGGGTCGTCCCGCAGGGCGGCGCGGAGTTCGCCGGTGAAGACCTCGTTGAGCCGGGTGGCGATATTGATCTTGGTCATGCCGCGGGAGACCGCCGCCGTGAGCGTCGCGTCCGGAACGCCGGAGGACCCGTGTAGCACGAGCGGAACGGGGACCTCCGCCCGCAGCCTCCCGATCAGGTCGAGGTCCAGCACCGCGTCCCGGGTCAGCATCGCGTGGGAGCTGCCGACCGCCACCGCCAGCGCGTCCACGCCCGTCGCCGCGGCGTAGGCGGCGCCCTCGGCGGGGTCGGTGCGCGCGCCGGGCGCGTGGACGCCGTCCTTGCCGCCGACCTCGCCGAGCTCCGCCTCGACCCAGACGTCCCGGGCGTGGCACCAGGAGACGATCTCGGCGGTGGCCGTCACGTTCTCGGCGTACGGGAGCGTGGAGGCGTCGAACATCACCGAGCCGACGCCCAGCCCGACCGCCTCGCGCACCAGGTCGGCCGAGGTCGCGTGGTCCAGGTGCACCGCCACCGGGACCGACGCCCCGCGCGCCGCCGCCAGCGCCGCGCTGATCACCGGGGCCGCCGCGCCGTGGTAGCGCACGCAGTTCTCGCTGACCTGGAGGACGACGGGGGCTCCGGCGGCCTCGGCCCCGGCGACGATCGCGGTGGCGTGCTCCAGCAGGATGACGTTGAACGCGCCGACGCCGCGTCCGGCGGCCGCCGCCGGGCCGACGATCTCGCCGGTGGTCACGAGGGGCATGGGACTCCTTGGACGGTGATCTCGGGGAGGAGGCGCGCGTACAGGGCGGCGTCGAAGTCGCCCGCGACGGGGGCGCGCACGGCGGCGGCCGACAGCGCGACGGCGTGCCGCAGCAGGTCGGGCCAGGGTTCGCCCCAGCGGGAGGCGACGGCGGCGGCGACGGCGTCCCCGGCGCCGGTGGGGTTGCCGGTGACGGGTCCGGGCGGGGAGGCCCGCCAGGCGCCGTCCGGGGTGACCGCGAGCAGGCCGTCGGCGCCGAGGGAGACCAGGACCGATCCCGCTCCGGCGGCGCGCAGGGCCGCCGCGCCGTCGAGGGGGTCGGAACGTCCCGTCGCGCGCGCCAGTTCCTCGGCGTTCGGCTTGACCAGGGCGGGGCGGCCCGCGACGCCCCGCGCGAGCGTCTCCCCGTCGGCGTCCAGGATCACCGGGACGGACGCGATCTCGCCCAGGGTCGCGTACGCCGACTCCGGCGCCCCCGGCGGCAGGCTCCCCGACAGCACCACGACGTCGGCCTCCGGCAGCAGCCTCCGGTAGTGGGCGAGGAACGCCTCCCACTCCCTCGCGCCGATCCGCGGCCCCGGCTCGTTGAACACCGTCGCCTGGCCGGTGCCGGTCGCGACGGCCGTCAGCGTCCGCCGCGACGTGCCTTCGATCGCGAGGAAGTCGTGCCGCAGCCCGCAGCGGTCCAGGTCGGCGCGGACCAGCGCGCCGGTGTCGCCGCCGAGCAGCCCGGTGGCCAGGACGGGGGCGCCGAGCGCGGCGGCGACGCGGGCGACGTTGACGCCCTTGCCGCCCGCGCGCCGCCGGACGGCGGCGACCCGGTTGGAGCCGCCCCAGGCGATCGCGTCGACCTCGTAGGTGACGTCGAGGGCGGCGTTCGGGGTGACGGTGAGGATCACTGCCAGTGGCCGCCCTTCATCACCCGCCAGACGCTGAGGTCCTCGTCGAGGACGACCAGGTCGGCGGCCTTCCCCGGCTCCAGCGAGCCGATCTCGGCGTCCAGCCCGAGGGCGCGCGCCGGGGTGAGGGAGGCGGCCCGCGCGGCGACGGTGATCGGCAGGCCGACGTCGGTGACGGCGCGCCGGAACGCGTCCGCCATCGTGATCGTGCTGCCCGCGATCGAGCCGCCCTCGGCGAGGGTGGCGCGCCCGTCCGACACCCGCACCCGCATCACGCCGAGCATGTACTCGCCGTCGCCCATCCCGGTCGCCGCCATCGCATCGGTGATCAGCGCGACCCGGTCCGGGGCGGCGGCGAACACCAGCCGCGCGACGTCGGGGGCCACGTGGATGCCGTCGTTGACCAGTTCGACGGTGACGCGGGCGTCGTTCAGCGCGGCGGCGACCGGACCGCCCTCGCGGTGGTGCAGCGGCCGCATCGCGTTGAACAGGTGCGTCGCCACCCGGGCGCCCGCGTCGAACCCGGCGCGGGTCACGGCGGAGGTCGCGTCGGTGTGCCCGAGCGCGGCGAGCACGCCCTCGGCGGCGGCCTCGCGCACCAGGTCGAGCGCGCCGGGCAGCTCCGGCGCGAGCGTGATCATGCGGACGTGCCCGCGCCCCAGCTTGACCAGCTCGCGGAACTCGCCGGGGTCGGGGTCGCGCAGCAGCGCCGGGTCGTGCGCCCCGCACCGGGACGGCGCGATGTAGGGGCCCTCCAGGTGAACGCCCGCGATCAGCCCGTCCTGGGCGGCCTCGGCCAGCCCGGCGACCGCGCGCCGCAGCTCGGCGGCGTCGCCGGTGACGAGGCTGGCCATGGTCGTGGTGGTGCCGTGCGCCCGGTGGAACTCGGCGACGCGCCGCGCGTCCTCGGGCGTCCCGCTCTGGTAGGAGGCCCCGGCGGCCCCGTGGACGTGCATGTCGACGAAGCCGGGGACGACGTACCGCCCGCCGAGGTCCACCTCGCCGGGGGCCGGGCCGTCCGCCGGGTCGGAGTCGGCGACGATGCGGCCGTCCCGCACGTTCAGGGAGCCGGTGCGGACCTCGCCGGGCAGGACGAGGCGGGCGTTCGTGAGAAGCGTCATGCCCCATCTTCCAAAATCACCGAACGGGTCAGGTTGCGCGGGGTGTCCGGATCGGCTCCGGCGGCGCGGCTCAGGGAGACCGCCAGCCGCTGCACGCGGACCAGGTCGGCCAGCGGATCCAGCGCCGAGGTGATCATCGTGCCGCCGACGTCCGCGACCTGCGCGGCCAGGCCCGCCGGGGGTTCGCCGAACGACCACGCCACCCGCCCCGGGCCGGTGATCGCGATCGGTCCGTGCCGGTACTCCATCGCCGGGTAGGACTCGGTCCACGCCCCGGCGGCCTCGCGCATCTTCAGCGCCGCCTCGTGCGCGATCCCGACCGTCCAGCCCCGGCCCAGGAACGTGAACTGCGCGGCGGTCACGGCGGCCTCGGGCAGCGGGGCGGCCAGGGCGCGTTCGACGTCGGCGAGCGCGGCGGCGACGTCCTCGCCGAGGACGGCGCGCAGCAGGACGAGCTGGGTGGTCGCGAAGCGGGTCTGCACCACCGACCGCTCGTCGGCGTAGTCCAGCACCACGACCTCGTCGGCGGCGTCCACGACCGGCGTCGCCGGATCGGCGGTGATCGCGACGGTCGGGATCCGGCCGCGCACCCGGTCCAGCGCGGCCAGCACCTCGGTGGTCGTCCCGGAGCGGGTCAGCGCCAGCAGCCGGTCGTAGCGGCGCTCCAGGGGCGCCTCCGACGCCGCGAACGCGTCGGTCTCGCCGTGCCCGGCGGCCTCGCGCAGCGCCGCGTACGACTGGGCGGCGAACCACGAGGTGCCGCAGCCGACGACGGCGACGCGCTCCCCGGGCCGGGGCAGCGTCCCGGCGAGCGCGGGGGCCGCGTCGGCGGCGCGGGCCCAGCACGCGGGCTGGCTGGCGATCTCGGCCTCGGTGTGCCCGGCCGACGGGACGTCCGCCACGGTCGCCTCCTCCTGTGCGCAATGTTGATCGATTTATAACAACTCCGAGCAGAAAGGAGCAATACCGTGCAGCGCTAGAATCCGGGGCTACCGTCACGAACCCGCGCACTCCCGAGCGAAAGGGGGCCGGTGTGAACCGGCACGAACGCTGGAACTCCCTGCTCGGACTCCTCGCGGACGCTGGTCAGCTCACCGTCGAGGAGGCCGCGCGGCGCATGGACGTCTCGGCGGCCACGATCCGCCGCGACTTCGACCAGCTCGCGCAGCAGCAGATGCTCACCCGCACGCGCGGCGGGGCGGTCGCCCACAGCGTCAGCTACGACCTGCCCCTGCGGTACAAGAGCGCCCGCAACGCCTCCGAGAAGCAGCGCATCGCCGCCGCGACCGCCGAGCTGGCCCGGCCCGGCTCGATCGTCGGCCTGAACGGCGGCACGACCACCACCGAGGTCGCCCGGGTCCTGGCCACCCGCGCCGACCTGCACGCCACGGGCGAGTCCCCGGCGATCACGATCGTCACCAACGCCCTCAACATCGGCAACGAGCTGGCCGTCCGCCCGCATGTGAAGATCGTGCTGACCGGCGGGGTGCCGCGCCCGCAGTCCTACGAGCTGACCGGCCCGCTCGCCACCGGGATCTTCGACCAGGTGACGCTGGACGTGGCGATCCTCGGCGTCAACGGCGTCACCGTCGAGCACGGCGCCACCTGCCAGAACGAGAGCGAGGCCGACGTGAACCGACGGATGGCCGAACGCGCCGACCAGGTCGTGGTGGTCGCCGACGGGTCGAAGGTGGGGCGGCGCGCGTTCGCGAAGATCTGCGACACGGCGCGCATCGACGTGCTGGTCACCGACGGGACGGTGGCGCAGTCGGCGGTGGACGAGTTCACCGAGGCGGGCGTGCGGGTCGTCCGCGCCTGACCGGGGTCACCTCAGGTAGAAGATGCGGTCGGCGTTCTCCGCCAGCAGGCGCGCGTTCCACTCGGCGCCGCCGTCGAGGTTGGCGGACACGAAGACCGGCGGGGTGACGCCGCGCGCCACCAGCCGTTCGACGGTTGCGGCGACCAGCGCGTGCAGCAGCGCGGTGCCGGTCACGCCGGACGCCGGGCAGAACCGCTGCGGGACGCCCTCGGCCTCCAGCACGGCGTCGCCCTCGCCCACCTTGTTGTCCAGCACGAGGTGGGCGACGTCCGCCAGCTTCTTCCCGGAGGCGTGCCGGGAGGCGACCGCATCGCTGTACGCGCGGGAGGTGACGGCGATGACGGTGAGACCGCGTGCGCGGGCGGAGGCGGCCATCTCGACCGGCACGGGGTTACGCCCCGACACCGACACGACGATCAGCACGTCGCCGGGCTCGACGGGCGCGTTGTCCAGGATCGCGTCGGCGTAGCCCGGCAGCCTCTCGATGGCGCTGCCGAGGGTGACCGGCCGGGTGTCGAGGGCGGCGATGCCGGGCCCGTAGATCGGGTTGACCAGCATCAGCCCGCCCGCGCGGTAGACGAGGTCCTGCACCGGCAGCGAGGAGTGCGAGCAGCCGAACGCGAACAGCCGGCGCCCGCCCGCGAGCGCCTCGGCGATCACCTCGGCGGCCTCCCCGATCGCCGGGGCCTCCTCGTCGCGCAGCCGCTCCAGCAGGGCGATGGCGGCGTTCAGGTAGGCGTCGGCGAGTTCGCTCATGGGAGCTCCAAGAGGTCAGGGACCGGGCACCCGGGACACGTGCCCACCACTGATGAGCATCCGCCCGGACGGCCCCCTCCGGAAGCCCTCGCCCCACGCGGTCCGTCACCGGCTAGAACGGGCCGGTCTCCGTGTCGTCCGTGTCGGAACGGGGGTGGTCGCCGCCGCCGATCTGGTCCACGGCGTGGTGCAGGACCGGCCCGAGGACGCGCATGCCGTCGCGGACCCCGCCGGTCGAACCCGGCAGGTTCACGATCAGCGTGCCGCCCGCGACGCCCGCGACGCCGCGCGACAGGATCGACGTCGGCACCGCGTCGCGGTTCTCCTGGCGGACGGCCTCGGCGATGCCGGGGATCTCGCGTTCGACCACCCGGCGGGTCATCTCCGGGGTCTGGTCCAGCGGGGTCAGGCCGGTGCCGCCGGTGGTGACGACCACGTCGTAGCCGTCCTCGACCGCGTCGCGCAGCACGTCGGCGACGGCCTCGCCGTCGGGGATGACGACGGGGCCGTGGACCTGGCAGCCGAGCTCCTCCAGCAGCTCCACCAGCACCGGGCCGGACCTGTCGGAGTACACCCCGGCCGCCGCGCGGTTGGACACCGTGACCGCCATCGCCCGAATCATCTGACCTCCATGCCCCACTGCGCCGACCCCCGCGGACGGCGTGCCAGGTCACGCTATGCCAGACGGCACGGACGGCGGCACCGGATCGGCCGAAACGGAACCCCGCCGGGAACGGCGCGGGCCCCTACCAGAACGCGCCGTTCCGTCCCGGCAGCGTCTCGGGGTGCCCGGACCTCCGGCGTCCCCTGGCCAGCCGGTGCAGCGTCACCGCCAGCACCATCGCGGCGGGCAGCGCCGGCGGCAGGGCCGCCAGCGGCGCGATCGTCGCCGCCTCCAGCGCCCGGCCCGAGGCCAGGCCCGCCACCCCCAGGTTGTCGCCCTGCCTGCCCGCCGAGGTCACCACCGTGACGAACGCGGCGGCCACGGCCAGCGACGCCCCCGGCAGCGACAGACGCCTCCACCGCGCGAAGAACGCCAACGCGACCCCGACCGCGCCCACCACCGGCAGCGCCATCGCTCCGCCCCACCGCATGGCCTGCGGACGCATCGTCACCTGGACGACCGGCGGCGTCGTCCCCTTGCGCAGCCGCCACGCACGGGATCCCAGGTCCGGTGGGGCCGTGGGCCTCAGCGTGACCGGCACCGACGGCAACCACAGCCGCACCCCGGCGTCGGGAAAGCCCCGTTCCTCCAGCCGGCGCCACACGGCGGCGGTGTCGAGGCGCAGGGACACCCGTTCGCCCGGCCGGTACACGCCGTCCACGTCGACGCGGGCGAACGGCTCGCCCCGATCGGTCAGGGTCCGCGTCCGCGACGCGCGCGCCCCGGGGAACGTCTCCCGCGCCATCTCCTCCGCCAGCGCCCGGACCTCGGCGTCCGACCGCAGCGGCCCGGCCGCGTACAGGTCGAGCCGGCCGGTCCCGTCCGGCAGCACCGTCAGGTGCGCCCACGCGCCGGGCCCGCGCCGGCCGGTGCCGCCGCAGGCGGCGAGCCCGCCGAGCAGCAGCAGGACCAGGCCGAGCGCGGCCATCCGCCGTAGGGACATCCGGGCCTCCGATGCCGGTCGTCGGTCGGCCACAGCATCGGGGACCCGGATCGCGTGTCCGTCTCGTTCCGGTACCGGTCGGATCAGCCGCGCGGGAGGATCAGCCCGAGCGGCGCCACAGGCCGGTCTTGCCGCCGGTCTTCTCCTCCACCCGCACGTCCGTCAGCACGGCCGCCGGGTCGATCGCCTTGATCATGTCGATCAGGGACAGGCCCGCCACGGTCACCGAGGTCAGCGCCTCCATCTCCACGCCCGTGCGGTCCAGGGTGCGGACCCGCGCGGTGATCGCCACGCCGGTGTCCTCCACCGTCAGGTCCACGGTCACGCCGTGGATGGCGATCGGGTGGCACAGCGGGACCAGGTCCGGGGTGCGCTTGGCCCCCATGATCCCGGCGATGCGGGCGACCGACAGCGCGTCGCCCTTGGGGACCTCGCCGGACCGCAGCGCGTTCACCACCTCCGCCGACACGCGGACGAAGCCGGTGGCGGTGGCGGAACGGCTGGAGACGTTCTTGGCGGTGACGTCCACCATCCGGGCCGCCCCGGTCTCGTCCAGGTGGCTGAACCCGGTGAACTCCGAACCCATGGCGCTCATGACGGCATCCTCATGACCTCGACGTGGGAGCCGGCGGGCAGGGCCTCGGCGTCCTCGGCCAGCGCGATCAGCGCGTCGGCCGACGACAGCGAGCCGAGCTGGTGGGAGCCCTGCCCCTCGGCGGGGGTGACGGTGTAGCGGCCGCGCTCGAACGTCAGCCGCCCGCGCAGGAAGTGCCGCAGCCCGGCCGGGGACCGCACGTCCTCGGTGAGCATGGCGCTGACGGTAGGCAGCGGCTCGGGCGGCAGGCCCTGCATGGCGCGCAGCGCGGGCCGCACGAAGACCTGGAACGACACGTAGGCGCTGACCGGGTTGCCGGGCAGGGTGAACACCGGGACGCCCTCCAGCAGCCCGAACCCCTGCGGCTTGCCCGGCCGCATCGCCACCTTGTGGAACGCGACCGTGCCCGTCGCGGACAGGACCTCCTTGACCACGTCGCGCGCGCCCATCGACACCCCGCCGGAGGTGACGATCGCGTCGGCGCGCATGAGCTGGTCCCGCAGGGTCTCCAGCACCTTGCCGGGGTCGTCGTCGACCTTCGCCTGCCGGTAGCCGACGCCGCCCGCCTCGGCGACGGCGGCGGTCAGCATGAAGCTGTTGGAGTCCCAGATCTGGCCGGGCGACAGCGGCGTTCCCGGCTCGCGCAGCTCGTCGCCGGTGGACAGCACCACCACGCGGGGCTTGGGACGCACCACGACGCGGGCCCGGCCCACGGCCGCGAGCATCCCGAGCCGCGGCGCGTTCAGGCGCGTTCCCGGCTCGGCCACGACCTGCCCGGACAGCACGTCCTCGCCCGCCCGGCGGATGTAGTTGCCGGGCGGGGCGGGCCGGATGATCCGGACGGTGGCGGTGCCGCCGTCGGTCCACTCGACCGGGATGACCGCGTCGGCCCCGGCGGGCACCGGCGCGCCCGTCATGATCCGCGCGGTGAGGCCGGGACGGATCGCCGACACGCCGGAGTCGCCGGCCGCGATGTCGCCGATGACCGGCAGCTCGACGGGCGAGGACTCCGAGGCCCCCGCGACGTCGGCGGCGACCACCGCGTACCCGTCCATGGCGGAGTTGTCGAACGGCGGCAGCGGCACGGGGGCCGCGACCGGTTCGGCCAGGACGGCGCCCTGGGCCTCCAGCAGCGCCAGGTCCAGCGGCGGCAGCACCGGAACGCTGTCCAGGATGTCCGCCAGATGCTCATCGACCGTTCTCATGCCCACGGTCCCCCAGTGTGACGTGCCGTCACTTGCCCTCGGCGGTGCCCACGCCGTCGTGGTCGGCGACGAACTCGCGCAGCCACTCCATGAACTCGGCCGACAGGTCCTCGCGCTCGGAGGCGAACTGCACGACGGTGCGCAGGTACTCCAGCTTGTTGCCGGTGTCGTAGCGGCGGCCCCGGAACTTCACGCCCCACACGCCGCCGCCCTGGTCGGCGGGCGTGTCGGCGAGGGTGCGCAGCGCGTCGGTGAGCTGGATCTCGCCGCCGCGGCCGGGCGGGGTCTTCTCCAGCACGTCGAACACGGCCGCGTCGCACACGTACCGGCCGATGATGATCCAGTTGGACGGGGCCTCGTCGGCGGCGGGCTTCTCCACCAGGTCGGTGATCTTGACGACGTCGTCGTCGTCGGTGGCCTCGATCGCGGCGCAGCCGTAGGCCGAGACCTGGTCCGGCGCGACCTCCATCAGCGCCACGACGCTGCCGCCGCGCTGCTCCCGCACCTCGATCATGCGCTTGAGCAGGTCGTCACGGGCGTCGATCATGTCGTCGCCGAGCAGCACCGCGAACGGCTCGCGGCCCACGTGCTGGCGGGCGCAGTACACCGCGTGGCCGAGGCCCTTGGGCTCGCCCTGCCGCACGTAGTGCATGATCGCCAGGTCGGCCGACTCGCGGACGGCGGCCAGGCGCTCGGTGTCGCCCTTAGCGTCCAGGGCCTCCTCGAGCTCGTAGGCCCGGTCGAAGTGGTCCTCGATGGAGCGCTTGTTCCGACCGGTGATCATGAGGACGTCGGACAGTCCCGCGTCCACGGCCTCCTCGACGACGTACTGGATCGCGGGCTTGTCCACGATCGGGAGCATTTCCTTGGGCGTCGCCTTGGTGGCGGGCAAGAATCGGGTGCCAAGCCCGGCCGCCGGGACGACCGCCTTGGTTACACGTGCATAGTCGGCCATACACAGACCCTAATCACCGACAAGGACCAACGCGTGCAGGACATCGCCTCCAAAGCCTCCCTCCGCACCGAACTGCTGGCCCGACGTGCGGCGTTGTCCCCCGACGCCCGTGCCACGGCGGGCCGGGCGATGCGGGACGCGCTGCTGTCGGCCCCCGAGGTCGAGATGGCCGGGACCGTCGCGGCATACGTGTCGATCGGCAACGAACCGGACACGCGCGGGCTGCTGTACGCGCTGTGGAAGCGCGGGACGTACGTGATCCTGCCCCGGCTGCTGCCGGACGGCGACCTGGACTGGGCGTCCTACGAGGGGCCGGACTCGCTGGAGCCCGGACGGCTCGGGCTGCTGGAGCCGACCGAGCCGCCGCGCGGCCCGGAGGCGGTCGGGCGCGCCGACGTCGTGCTGGTCCCGGCGGTGGCCGTGGACCGGGGAGGGATGCGGCTGGGCCGGGGCGGCGGGTCCTACGACCGGGCGCTGGCCCGGGTCGGCCCGGCGATCCTGACCGTGGCGCTGGTCTACGACGGCGAACTGCTGGACGAGGTGCCCGCCGAGCCGCACGACCAGCGCGTCCGCGCCGCCGTGACACCGGGCGGCGGGTTGATACGGTTCTCCTGATTTCTCCCAGTTCTGCCCCCCGCCGCCGGACTCTCTCTCGCGGAGGTTATGTGAGTGCTCTCGCCCGGCGCGCGGCTGCCCTGATCGGGGTGACCGCCCTGACGCTGTCCATGGCGGCGTGCGGCGACGACGGAGACGGCAAAGGCGGCGAAGGCGGCGGCAAGGGGAAGGGGGCCCGGCCGCCCGCCCCGGTGAACGGCGCTCCGACCAGCGGGCTGCTGTTCGCGTTGTCGCAGGTGAAGGCCGACGACCGCACCCGGCGGAGCTTCACCTACAGCCACCAGGAACGCCTGCGGGCGCTCGCGGGCGGCCCGCTGGAGAAGTCCCGGCTGTCGGCGCTGCCGATCGGGCTGGGCGACCTCGGCCGCTACCCGGCGGCGACGATCGCCGGGCCGACCGGCATCGACCCCGCGAAGGCCGGGCACGCCTGGCAGGCGGGGGTGCCGCCGACCGTCGCCGGGCACCTCACCGGGCCGTTCGACGCGGACGCGATCGGCGGCAGGCTCGGCGGCCTCGGCCACAAGCGGACCGGCGACACCTGGGTCCGCCGTCCCGACGGGTCGTTCGACATCGAGGACCCGCTGACCAAGCAGGGGATCCTCCCCACGCACCCGCTCAACGCGATCCGCGTCGACTCCGGCCGCGGCCTCACCTACGCCCGCCTCCCCGCCACCCTGGACCTGGTCACGAAGGACGCGGGCGGGCGGGCGCTGGACGCCGACCCGGCGTTCGCCGCGGTCGCGCGCTGCCTCGGCACCCCGCTGGCCGCGCAGCTCTCCCAGCGGCAGGGATCCGCCGAACTCGTCGGCACGGCGGTCGGCGGCGTCTCACAGAACGACCTGGAAGAGGTCATGTGCGTCCGGGTCGCCGGGGACGCGAACACCGCCGCGACCAAGCTGAGGACCGAACTGGGGTCCGGGCGTTCGGCGACCGGGCGGCCCTGGTCGCAGATCATGCCGGGCGCGAAGGCCGAGACCGCCGGGGACGGGGTCGTCCGGCTGGCGTTCCGGCTCGGCGCCGACCAGCGGCCCGGCATCCTGTTCGCCGGTTTCGTGCGCAGTGACCTGCCGCGCTGGGCCTGACCCCCATCCCATCACGAGCATTGGAGGCATTGACATGACGGCGCCGTGGCGGATTCTGGCCCTGCCCCCGCTGGACGAGGACCTGGTGCGCGGACTGTTCACCCGGCTCGGCGACTCGGTCGAGGTGCTGTTCCCGGCGGCGCGCGACCGCGCCGGGCTGCTGGCGGCGCTGCCCCAGGCCGAGATCGTGATCGGCGACTTCACCGGGCGGCTCGCCCTGGACGCCGAGGCCGTCGCCGCCGCGCCGAGGCTGGCGTTCGTGCAGATGCCCGCCGTGGGCACCGACAGCCTCGACACCGCCGCGCTGGCCGCCGCCGGCGTCCCGGCCGCCAACACCGCCGGGGCCAACGCGCGTTCGGTCGCCGAGTGGGCGGTCGGCGCGGCGTTCGCGCTGTGCCGGGGCCTGGTCTGGAACGACCGGGCCGTCCGCGCGGGCGGCTGGCCCCAGATGGAGGCCCTCGCCCGCGGCCCCCGCGAGATCCACACCCAGCGGGTCGGGATCGTCGGCTACGGCGCGATCGGCGCGGAGACGGCCCGGCTGTTCGCGGCGCTGGGCTGCCCGGTGTCCTACTGGTCGCGGCGGCGGCGCGAGAACGCCGTCGCTACCTACCGCGACCTCGACGACCTGCTCGCCAGGTCCGACATCCTCGTGCTGGCGCTGCCGCTCACCGACGACACGCGCGGGCTGGTCGGCCCCGACCGGCTGGCGCTGCTGCCGGACCGGGCGCTGCTGGTCAACGTCGCGCGCGGCGGCATCGCGCCCGACGACGCGGTGCTGGCGGCGCTGGAGTCGGGCCGGCTCGCCGGGGCGGCGCTGGACGTGTTCGACACCGAGCCCCCGGCGGAGGACCATCCGTTGCGGGCGCACGAGAACGTCCTGCTGTCCCCGCATGTCGCGGGCGCGACCGGGCAGGCCCAACTCAACATCGTCACGCGGGTGCGCGACAACATCACCGCCGTGGTGGAGGGGCGGCCCGCCGCCAGCGTTGTCAACGGCGTGGATCCCCAGGTCAAGCGCCGGTGAACGGAGACTGACCGCCCGACAACCATCAGCGGAAATGTGTCGTCAGCGTGCGACTAAGTAGGATTCCTTAACGATCTTTTTCTCGCGACCCCACGGGGAGGGATGTGCCGCTCGAAACCTGGCTACTCCTCGGAGCCACGCTCATACTCTGCGCGATCATCGCGGTCCGGCTGTCCCACCGCGCCGGACTGCCGACGCTGCTGGCCTACATGGGCCTCGGCCTGCTGATCGGCGAGTCGGGCTTCGGCATCCGGTTCGACGACGCCCTGCTGGCGGAGATCCTGGGCCTGGCCGCCCTGGTCCTCATCCTCGCCGAGGGCGGTATCACCACCAACTGGCGGAACGTGCGGCCCTCGGTTCCCGCAGCCCTCGCCGTCTCCACGATCGGCACCCTGATCAGCATCGTCGTGGTGGCGCTGGCCGCGATGGAGCTGCTGGGCATGGGCTGGCAGCTGGCGTTCCTGCTGGCCGCCGTGCTCGCGCCCACCGACGCCGCCGCGGTCTTCTCGGTGCTGCGGCGGCTCCCCCTGCCGTCCCGGCTGACCGGCCTGCTGGAGGCCGAGTCCGGGTTCAACGACGCCCCCGTCGTGATCGTCGTGATCACGCTCAGCGTCCAGAACGCCGTCGCCCCCAACCTGCTCCACCTGCTCGTCGTCATGCTCTACGAGCTGGCCGCGGGCGCCGCCGTCGGCATCGCGATCGGCTGGCTGGGCGCGCAGGCGCTGCGCCGCATGGCACTCCCGGCGTCCGGCCTGTACCCGATCGCCGTGCTGTCGCTGGCGGTCGGCTCGTACGGCGCCGCCGCGAAACTGCACGCCAGCGGCTTCCTCGCCGTCTACCTGGCCGCACTGGTGCTGGGCAACGCGCGGCTCCCGCACCGGCCCGCCACCCGCGGCTTCGCCGAGGGCATCGCCTGGCTGGCGCAGATCGGCCTGTTCGTGATGCTGGGGCTGCTGGCCTCGCCGTCGGAACTGCCCGCGGAACTGCTGCCCGCCCTGGTCATCGGCTTCGTGCTGCTGCTGGTCGCCCGGCCGCTGTCGGTCGTGCTGTCCACACCGGGCTTCGGGCTCACCTGGGGCGAGAAGCTCTTCGCCTCGTGGGCGGGCCTGCGCGGCGCGGTGCCGATCGTGCTGGCGACCATCCCGATGGTCAACAACGTGGCCGGGGCGGACCGGCTGTTCTCCATCGTGTTCGTGATCGTCGTGGTGTTCACGCTGCTCCAGGGGCCGACGCTGCCGCTGGCGGCCCGCCTGTGCCGGCTGGAGAGCGACGAACGGGCCCGCGAGCTCGACGTCGAGGCCGCGCCGCTGGAGGAACTGCACGCCGACCTGCTGGAGATCCGCGTCCCCCACGACTCCCGGCTCAACGGCGTGGAGATCTTCGAGCTGCGGCTGCCGAAGGGCGCGCAGGTCACGCTGATCGTGCGGGACGGCGCGAGCTTCGTTCCCGAACCGACCACACCGCTGCGCGCGAGCGACACCCTGCTCGTGATCACCACCGAGGAGGCCCGGGAAGCGGCCGAACGCCGCCTGCGCGCGGTCTCCCGGCGCGGCAAGCTGGCCGGCTGGTTCGGCGAGACCGGAGCCTGACCCCGAACCGACCATCCCCCGAACCCACCGGACCCCACCCCGAACCGACCCGACCACGCCGCGAACCGAGGAGGCCATGCCCCACCCCAAGAAAGCCACGGCCCGGCGGCCCCTCTCGGAAGGACCTGGCTGCGGCCCTCCCGAGAGCGGCACTGACCTGCGGCTTCGCGTCGGGAACAGGTCGCGGACGAATCCTGTTCCATTCATCGGTACCATTAGCAGTCGTTTCGAGTGAGTGCCAGCCCGCCGTCCGGGCTGAGGCAGCGAGGAGGAACCGTGCCGACGTATCAGTACGTTTGCACCGAGTGCGGCGAGCCTCTGGAGGTCGTGCAGAAGTTCAGCGACGAGGCGCTGACCGAATGCCCGGCGTGCCAGGGCAAGCTCCGCAAGGTCTTCTCCGCGGCGGGGATCATCTTCAAGGGGTCCGGCTTCTACCGCACCGACAGCCGCGGCGGCTCGACCTCGACCGTGGGCTCGTCCGCGAAGTCCTCGTCGAACGGCTCGTCGGACAGCTCGTCGAACGGCTCCACGGCCTCGTCCGACTCCTCGACCTCCTCCTCGTCGACCTCCTCGACCTCGTCCGAGAAGGTCGCCTGACGTTCCCCGACCGACCGCGGGTGCGCCCTGGGCGCACCCGCGGTCGTCGGCTGCCCGACGGTCTCCCGGCAGGGAGAGCCATGGGATGAGCCGAACGATCCTCTCGACGCACGCTCGGTGATGATCACGCCCCGCCGGTGGCCGCATGCGACGGCCCACCGCGACGATCGCCGAACGGCGCGCGGAACGGCTTGTGCCAGCGCCCGTATCGCCGCTGCACGGACGGCTTGAGGTCACCCAGCACCAATGCGCTAACCCAAGCCAGAGCAGCCCCGCCGCCATGACCGGCCTACCGCCAGACGAAGCCCAGCGGCTCCAGCAACTCCGGCGAGACGAACTGGCCGGACGGAGGCTCGGCAGACGGCCTCCCAGCTCGTTCCGACCGAATCCATGACGGCGCGACCTGCCCTCACCTCGCCAGCCGTGTTCGCCCACGGCAGTGCCGCCAGCGGGACGGTCATGGCCGATCTGGGCCGCCAGCAGGCCGAACGGCAGCAGTACGGGCGGCACGTGGTACGACGACATCGTCGGATCCCTCCTTGATCACCACAGTGGCCACGGCCTCGTTCCGCGACCTGGTCCGAGTGTCAGCGCCCCGGGCCGTCCCTCGAAAGACGCTTCTCGAATCTGTGGATAACTCGGTTGTCCACAGATCCCCAGCGCGTCTCCCGGCCGCGCTCCCCCGCTGGCTAGGGTCGGCGGCATGAACAGCGCACTCCCCTCAGCCGATCTCGGTGTGATCGGCGGCTCCGGCTTCTACTCGTTCCTCGACGACGTGGAGGAGGTCCGCGTCGACACGCCGTTCGGGCCGCCCAGCGATCCGATAGCGGTCGGCGAGCTGCACGGACGCCGCGTGGCGTTCGTGCCCCGGCACGGCCGCGACCACCGTTTCCCGCCGCACCGCATCCCCTACCGGGCCAACCTGTGGGCGCTGCGGTCCCTCGGCGTGCGGCAGGTGCTGGCACCCAGCGCCGTCGGGTCGCTGGTCGCCGAGCACGGCCCAGGGACGCTGACCGTCCCGGACCAGCTCGTGGACCGGACGTCGGGACGGCCGCAGACGTTCTACGAGGAGGGCGCGGCGGTCCACGTGCCGTTCTCCGACCCGTACTGCCCCGTCGGGCGGCGAACGGCGCTCACGGCCGCACAGACCCAGGACTGGGAGCCGGTCGACGGCGGAACGCTCGTCGTGATCGAGGGCCCCCGGTTCTCCACGCGCGCCGAGTCGCGGTGGTTCGCCGACCAGGGATGGACGCTGGTCGGCATGACCGGGCACCCCGAAGCCGTCCTGGCGCGCGAGCTGGCGCTCTGCTACACGCCGTTGTGCCTGGTCACCGATCTGGACGCGGGGATCGAAGAGGGCGAGGGCGTCACCATGCAGGAGGTCCTGGCGGTGTTCGCCCGCAACGTCGACCGGCTGCGCGGCGTGGTCGCCGAAGTGATCCGGACGCTGCCCAGCAACCGTTCCTGCCCGTGCCCGACCGTCCTGGACGGGCTTGAGCTGCCGCTCACGCTGCCATGATCCGGCGGCGTGGGCGGCGGTGGGCGGCGGTCCTCCTGGCGGCGCTCGGGACGTGCCTCGCGCTGGTGGCGTTGCGGCCGGTCGCCGCGGCCGGCGTGCCGTTGACCGTCGCCGCCCGCGACCTGCCCGGCGGGACGACCGTGGCCGCCTCCGACGTCCGCACGGTCCGGGTGCCCTCCGGCAGCGTCCCGGCAGGCACGGTCGCCACCCCGGTCACCCGTACGCTCGCCGGGCCGATGCGACGCGGGGAGGCGTTCACCGACGTCCGTTTCCTCGGCCCCGACCTGCTGGACGGCTACGGCCCCGGAACGGTCGCCGCCCCCGTCCGGATCGCCGACGCCGAGGCCGCCCGGCTGCTCCGTCCCGGTGACCGCGTCCACGTCCTGGACGCCCCGAAACCGGACGCCGTATCCGAGGCGCGCCCGCCCGTGCCCACCAGGCTCGTGGCGTCCTCGGCACCAGTGATCATGGTTCCGCGGGCCGCCGACAACGCATCCGGCCAGGGCGCGCTGGTGGTCCTGGCCGTGGACCGGACCCAGGCCGCGGCGCTGGCGGGAGCGAGCGGCGCCCTCTCGATAGCCCTGGCCGGACGTTGATAATCTCTCCTGTCACAGATTGATCACTTAAAGTAACAGGAGGAGTCATGACCGGATTCAAGAAGTTCCTGTTCCGGGGAAATCTGATCGAGCTGGCGGTCGCGGTCGTCATCGGCGCGGCGTTCACCAACGTGGTCAACGCCCTGGTGCGGGGGTTCATCGGCCCGCTGATCGCGCTGGTCGGCGGTGAACCCAACTACGACAACCTCAAGTTCACGATCGCGGGGACCGAGTTCCCCTACGGGGTCTTCCTCACCGCCGCGATCTCGTTCCTGATCACCGCGGCCGTCGTCTACTGGCTGGTGGTGCTGCCAGCCACCAAGCTCGTCGAGCGGATGAGCCGCGCCGAGGAGGCCGTCGAGCACCCCTGCCCCCACTGCCTGAGCGACATCCCGAAGCTGGCCACCCGCTGCCGCTACTGCACCTCCGAAGTGGAACCGGTCGCCTAGGACCTGTTCCGAAGCGGGCCCCAGCCACACATGCGGGCGCGCTACCTGACCTGCGGGCCCACCTCCGGCTTCGGGCCCGCAGGTCAGACCGCGAAGCCACGCCGCGCTCGCCAAGGCACGGTCCCAGGCGAGCGCCGTGGGCCAAGACCTTGAAACACGGTCTGGAACACCCCGGCCGAGAGGCCCGGCCCCTCGGCCCGGTCAGTCGCTCTCGGTCCCGAACTCCCAGTGCCAGGGTTCGAACGGGTTGCTGTAAGCCCACGCCGGATGCAGCCAGCCGTACTTCTTGGCGTTGCCCTCCATCCACCGGAACTGCATCGACCCCGCGTTCTGCACCCCGCCGCACAGGTCCACGGCCTGCCCCTTGCCGTGGTTGCTGGTCCCCGGAACCGCCGCGAACCCGGGCCGCTGCGCGTACACACGATGCTGGTCG
This sequence comes from Actinomadura kijaniata NBRC 14229, assembly GCF_001552175.1. GTDB lineage: Bacteria > Actinomycetota > Actinomycetes > Streptosporangiales > Streptosporangiaceae > Spirillospora > Spirillospora kijaniata. Next base: position 27,489 of record NZ_BCQR01000054.1, on the reverse strand, counting down.
GCCAGGCTCCGATAAGAGTCCGTCACACAGATGTCCCGGCCGAACCGACGCTTGTAAGCGGCGTTCAGCTTGTAGAACCCCAACGCCGCGTCGGCCCGGAGCTGATGCCCCTTCTGCGGCAGCGGACACAGGTACTTGGCCGGGATCAGCCCGTTGGGGAAGCGCTTGGCGTTCCCCACCAGGTCCTTGTCGCAGGCCATCTCCAGCCGCTTCTCCCGGCTGGCCTCCATCTTGTCGAGCATCTGCGTCAGCTGCTTGGTGAGGCCCTCGGACTTGGCCTTCAGGGCGTCGATCTGCTCCTGCACCCGCGTCTGGTCGACGGCGTTGCGCGACTGGAGCTCCTGCGCGGTCGACACCAGCCCCTGCCGCCGCCGCTGAAGGTCATCGGCCCGCTTGACCAGCGACTCCTGCGCCGCCGCGATATGCGTCACATCCGCCGTGGCCCGCAGCGCGTCCGTGGACTCCCCGCCCCCGAAGATCGCCATGACCCCCGCCGCCCCCGGCGCCTGGTAGGTCGTGTTGGCCAGCCGCGCCAGCGGCTCCCGCATCCGGTTCAGCTCGGCCTCGGCGACCGCGAGATCCTTCAGCGTGGCCCGCAGCTTGTCCTGCGACCGCTTGAGCTCCTTCTGACGTCCCTGCATCTGACGGGTCGCCTTCTCCAGGTCGTCCCGCGCCTTGGACGCCTGACGGCGCAGCGCGTCCAGGGGGTCGTCCGCCGCGGCCCCTGGGGCCACTCCAATGGTCGCCATCACCAGGAAGACCGCGGTCAGCATGGCCGACCGGGGGGTTGGCACGGTGGTTTTCCTCCTGATGCCCAGCAATACCGACAGCGGCAGGAACGCTACTACACGTTCACCGATGCCTCAGGCGTGACCCACGTCACCGCACACGGTAACCATGCCGTTCACACCACATCCGCAGGAACGGAACGTCCTTCCACGTCGGCGGACACTCCCGCCGCCGCTGCGACCTCTCCCTCTCGGGAGCCCGCCGCCGCTCCGTCGGCGTGACCTTCACCGTCGGTCTCGGCGTCGGTGTCGGTGAAGGCACCATCTCCGCCGGCTCAGGCCCGTCCTTCGGCGGCACATACTCCCCGAACGTGGTGGGACCACCCTCAGGCTTCTGCGGCACCGCCGCCGGAGCACTCCGCCCCCGAGAGGGCTCATCCGAACCCCCGACGACGAGGCCACCGACGACGAACGACACGGCGACACCCCCGGCCACCAGAAGAACACGCCGCCGAGGACCGCGTCCCTGTCCCTCACGATGCCGCCCACTCACAGCCCCGAAGCGTACCGACTCCAGCCCGAGCCCCCCACCCAAACCAGACACTTCGGATAAGAAGGAGCGCTCACACCCCCCGTTCCCCTACCCTGGTCCCAGAGTCCGCTAGGCTCTACGGTCGAGTCCCAGCCTCCGTAGCTCAGGGGATAGAGCACCGCTCTCCTAAAGCGGGTGTCGCAGGTTCGAATCCTGCCGGGGGCACACAGAACAGGGGAAATCCTCCTGCCCTTCGCCGGTCCGTCGCAAGACGGACCGGCGATCTTGTTCGTCAGCTCCCTGACGGCTTCCATGGCGCTCTCCTTCACTGTGACCCGAACAACGACCTCATGCTCGACGTACCGATAGCGGACCTGAAGGTTGAAGCTGTCGAACAACTCCCTGCGAAGGTTCTCGGGGATCTCCCACAGAGTGACCACCAACGTCGGCAGCTCCTCCAGCAGCGACGGGTCGTTCCGCTCCCCGTCCTCCTGCCCGGCAGTCAAAGCCGCAAGCTCGGCGGCCTTGGCCTTCCGCTGCTGCGCCACCTCCATGTAGCGCCGCCGAAGCCGCTCCCGGAACTCGGCGTCGACGTCCTCATCCCCGGTCGGCGCGAACTTCTCGATCTGCGCCATCAGGTTGTCGCCCCGCCGCTTCAGGTCCGCGACCTCCTTGGTGAGCCGCTGCAGGACCGGCGAGGGCTCCCGTTCCTGGACGAGCGCACTGCGCAGAGCGGTCTTGCGGTGCGGCCCCAGGACGTGGTCGGCGAAGAACTCACTGACGATCTTCATCAGGTCATCCTCGCGCACCCACAGGCTCTTGGGGTGGTCGGCGTACCACTGACGCCGCCCCTTGTGATGGCGCATGTCGGCCTCACACGCGTAGTAGGAGACCCCGGTCCGGTACTTGCCGTGCATCCTGCGGTCGCACATGTCGCACAACACGTAGGAACGGAGTTCGTAGACGCGCTTGGTCTGCGGGTGGCGATTCCACCCCGAGGTCGACCGGGAACCCTGCCGGGTCCTGCCGACCGGCGTGACCTCCTGGAACCGTTTCACCGTCACCAGCGGCTCGTGCACCGGTCGCGGGGACCAGACCCATTCCTCGGGCGGATTGCACTTGCCGCCCTTCTTGATGGACCGCCGGTTCCACACCATGTAGCCGGTGTACTTGAGGTTGCACAGAATCTCCCGCACCGCCGACCCGCTCCACCGGCCCAAGGCCCTGCAGGGATCGGGAGGCGTGGGAGGCGGATACTTCTCCGGTTCCATGTTGAGGAAGTCGGCGATGCAGTCTTAGCCGAGCCGCCGGACGGCCCGCAGCTCGAAGATCTTGGTGACCGTGGGTCCCTCGACCGGGTGCGGTATCAGCCGTGACTTGGTGCGGCCCTCGGCGCGTTTGGCGGCGACCGGATGAGGCGTCTTCTTGGCCCGGTAGCCGTAGCAGGGCTTGCCGACGTTCCATCCCTGCTCGGTGTGCTCGCAGAAGGCGTCCCAGGACAGCTCCAGCATGTTGAGCACGTACCACTCGGCGACGGCCTGTTTGACCCGCCGGGCGAGCGTCGGGGTGGCGCACTTGCGCGCTCGTCCGGTGCGCGGCCGGTCGAAGTCGGGCATGGGCTCGTGGGCGGCCAGCAGCAGGACCCCGGCCTGTTCCAGCTCGTACTCGATCTTGGTACCGAAGTAGGTCCGCCGCGCCACCCGTTCGACCGATTCGCAAATCACCGCCACGAACCGGCGGTCGGGCCGTTTCGCCTCGGCCAGCAGATCCTGGATGCCGCCGTCCCGCGCAATCGAGATGTCGAACGCCTCGTGCGCCTTTCCCCTTCCGCGCGCGTCCAGGTCCATGCGCCCGGACTCGACATCGTAGAAGTGCGCGACGATCGTGCACTGCGCGGGCAGCGCATCGCGGGCGTTGTGCAGCTGGCGCGGCAGTGACAGCGTCGGGTCCTGCTGGTCGTCGGTGGAGGTCCGTCCGAGCCAGGCCACCGGCATGGCGATGCCGGTGGCCTCGATCGGGGCGTCGATGTCCCCTGAGTCTTCCCAGGGGAATCTCACGTCCCTCGCTGCTGGCGCAACCATCGCAGGATCTCCAGGATCACGGCGTTCTGCCGTGCGTCGAGGTCGTCCCCTTCGTCGTCGGCGACGGGAACGATCTCGACCCGCGTCTCTAGAGGCCGCCGACGACGCCTTCCGGACCTGCGACGGTACGCCGCGGCGTCGTCTGCCAGAGGCCCCTGGCAGGCATCCTGTGGCCGTCTGGCAGGTCCCGGGGAGGCAGGTTGTCTCCGTTCAGTCACCTGGTACCTCCGGCGGCAGGTCGCGGCCAGCGGCAGCGGCCAGACGGCGGGCGATCAGGTCGTAGTAGTCGGGGACGAGTTCGATGCCGGTGAAGTGCCGTCCGAGCTGCCGCGCGGCAAGACCGGTGGTTCCGGCTCCGGCAAAAGGGTCCAGGACGTTGCCGCCGGGGCGGCAACCGGCGGCGATGCAGCGCAGCGGGATGTCGACCGGGGAACGGCGCGAAGTGCGCCGCGCGCAGGGGCCGGGTCGGGATGTGCCACACGTCGCCGGGGTTCTTGCCGTTGCGGTGGACCGAGTCGTGCCGCCGCCCTGGCAGCATCCGTTCGCCGTGCCGCCTTCCGGCACACCGTTCGCCGGGATCGGCGTACTTGCCGCGCGAAGGCCGCAAGATACAGGCCGCGTTCGGCACGTGGCCGCTTCGGGGAGCGTGTCCCGGCTCTGGCCGGTCGTTGGCGCAGGGCTGGCGGAGCGAGTCCAGGTCGAACCAGTAGTGCCGCTGCTTGACCAGCAGGAAGACCAGCTCGTAACGGTTGGGCAGCCGGCCGGTGACCGACTGTGGCATCGCGTTGGGCTTGTGCCACACGATGGCGTTGCGCAGGATCCAGCCGTCGTCCTGGAGGGCGAAGGCGACCCGCCAGGGCATGCCCATCAGGTTCTTGGGCGGCAGAACCTGCCGCGACCGAGGCCGCACCGGCGGCTGCCGCCGGTGGAAGCCGCCGCCGCGGCAACTGCCGTCGGAGTTGGCCGCGTACCGGTCCCCCAGGTTCAGCCACAGGGTGCCGTCGGCGGTAAGAACGCGGCGGGCTTGGTCGAAGACCTGCCGCAGGGCCTCGACGTAGGCGGCAGGGGTTTCCTCTTGGCCGATCTGGTCTGCCGCGCCGTAGTCGCGCAGCCCGTGGTAGGGCGGCGAGGTCACGATGCAGTCGGCAGAAGCCTCCGGCAGCTCGGCAAGGACCTGCCGCGCCTCCCTGAGGAACACCTCGGCGGCGGCATCGCTCCAGTAGGGCGTCTTCATCCCCACTCACCCTCGACTAGATCGTTGATGGGAAATGTTGGTGCTGGTCAGTGGTCGTAGGCGATCAGTGATCGTTTGATGGGCTGGTTGGTGAGCCAGTTGTGCCAGATGGCGGCGTTGAGCGCCACGATGCGCTGGCTGATGCGCGTCCACAAACCGTCGGTGGTGCGGGCGCGGTGGCGTTCCAGACCCAGCTGGTTCTTCAGCGTCCAGATGACCGCCTCGATGCCCGCCCCGGCAAAGCCCTTGTCACACACGATCGGGCACGGACCCTCAGCGGGCGGGCGCACATGCAGCAGATGCACAGCTTGTTTGCGCTCGTCCAGTTCCTTGGGGTGGGCCAGGCTGAAGGCGCACACCGCCCTCTCGGCGATGGTGACCAGCATCAGCTTGGCACCCCAGTAGAAAGCATGGTGGGAGGTGTCGTGGCCATAACCGGCGATCTCACCCAGGCTGGAGCGGTTCGCCGTGACCCGAGAGGCGCCGCAGCGCACCGGGGTGCCATCCATCAGCCGCAGCCGCTCGTGCCAGGTGGGGGTGGCGCGGGCCAGCCAGCAGGCCACCGCCACCCACACCGGTCCCAGGGTGCGCAGGTGCCGGTTGTATTGGGCCTGGCACGGCAGCCGGGGAAACAGGTGCCCGATCCGGGCCGGGGCCAGGCGCAGCCAGCGGCGCTTGGCATCACAGCCCAGCAGCACCTGGGCGACCGCGACACAGACCAGCTCGGCATTGCTCAGCGTCCGGGGCCGGCCCCGCTGGGGCGAGGATTGCCGCCAGGGCAGGACCTGGTCGTCCAGATGAACGTAGAGTGCGGTCAGAAGGGCGTCTAGGTTTGTCTTCACACACCGACCATGGGCGCCCTTCCCCATACCCGCACCCGGTTCAGCAATTTCCCATCAACGATCTAGACTGAGTTCCCATGAGCTCACCCGAGCACCTGGCCAGCGTGTTGGACAGGGTGTGCACCGAGGTCGCCAAGGCCGCACAGGGCAACCACGAGGTCGCCGAACGCCTCATTGTGGTCGCAGGCTAGCAGGCGGCTGTGCTCCATGCTTCGGGGGTCGATACCTACGGCCACGACGGAGTGATCGCCTTCATCAACGATTCGGGTGTTCCCTTCGTCGAACAAGCAGACGACCTCATTAACCAGGTGAAGCCCCTGAACCCCGAAGCAGTGCTCCTGGCGGGGTCAGCACTCACTGGCCGCCCGGGAGGAACCTTCCGGCGCATCTTGGCAGTCCAGCTCTTTTCCAAAGTGCACGATCTCCGGATAGCCCGGATCGCAGAGCTGGAACCCGTCGAAGGCCCTGTAGAAGCAGTCGGCCCTTGGAAGAACGTCAGGCCAGGGCCTCCGACTTGGGCCGAGCGAGCTTTGATCTGACGCAACGAGGGATGATGACGAACCCAGGCAGCTCCGCCTCCAGCAGCGGCCAAGATCCATATTCCCGTCACCGAATTCGGGTCATCGCCATGTCCGGCTCCGGGAAGATCACAGCCGACAGCTTGGAGCCCTGGTCCTCGGTCTCCGTTCTCAACACGTTCACCGGCGACGCCCTAGCCTTCCCAGCGTCCGAGGTTCCGTCGGGCGTTCTCAACCGCGAGCCCGACGGCCGCGAGACGCTTCTAACCGTCGACGGTCTCCGCCTGGAACTCGACGGCCACGGCAACGCCACCGTTCATGAGGGCACCAGCGAGGTGCCTGGCCCGGGCATCTTCATGGTCGTAGAGATCCTTCCGGAAAGTTGGACTAGGAGCATCTGGGCTCGTCAACGGTCCCAGGTCACAGCTGACGGCGGTTCATCGGCCACGCCTTCGGCCTGTCGCAGGCAAGGGATGATCGTTTAGCCTCCTTGCGTGACTGCTACTCCACCAGACCAACCGCCACTGTTTGCCTCAGAGACTCCCGCCGATCCCGAGCTCTCCCTCGTGGCCGAGCAGATCATGTCCCTAGATCCCCAAGGTGAAAGGATCGCGGGAGTCATCCGCAAGACGTACGACATGCTCCTCGATGGCCAGCACACTGGCCGTTACCGGTGGAGCCAGCTCTACAAGACAGAAAAGACCTACTTCGGCACGCTCGTCGAGATCAACTTGCAGCGCGAGTTCAGCTTCGCCGATGGCCAGGCGATGGACTTCGCGATCTGCGGTGTCGATGTGGACTGCAAGTTCTCCCAGGACAAGGCCAGGTGGATGATCCCGCCCGAAGCGATGGATCACCTTCTCCTCGGGCTGTGGGCCAACGACGACCTAGGGAAGTGGTCCGCAGGTCTCGTGCGAGTGCGGCCAGAGCACCTGACTGCAGGAAAGGGCAACCGGGACAGCAAGCGTAACCTTTCCGCCGAGGGGCGCAACGCTATCCACTGGCTGTTTCAGGATCGGCCGCTACCTGAGAACATCTTGCTGCGCCTCCCGCCCGCCGATGTGGACAAGATCTTTAATTGCTCACGGCATGGAACTAAGCGTGTTGACATGCTCTTCCGGCTGGCTCAGAAGCGACCCGTCCGCCGAGCTGTGGTAGCGACCGTCGCCCAGCAGGACGACTACATGAAGCGGGTACGTGGCAACGGCGGATCACGCAGCAGCCTCCAGCCCGAGGGGATCGTCATCCTCGGCCAGTACAGTAGCCACGGCGTGATCGCTGAGGAACTTGGACTTCCAGTTCCCGGTTCCGGGGAGTTCGTCAGCGTCCGGCTCGCCAGCTACACAGATCGCCACAAAGGCGCGCCTTCCGTGGTGCTAGATGGACGGCGGTGGGTGGTCGCCACATCAGAGGACCCTGTGGAGATGGCTCCGGTGCTACCCGATGTCCGCAAGTGATCTCGTGAGGTTGATCACCGTAAGTCGCAGCTGAGTGCAGTTAGCGGGTACCTGCCCTCTCGCCACCTCCATTCTGTCAGTCGCCTCCGGTAACTTCTCGAGCACGTTCCGTGGAAGCTGGCCCGACAGCATCCATCACGACTTCGACGGCCGAAGGGAGGGGCACGTGCTCCCACAAGCGCACAACCCTCCAGCCAGCAGCCTGAAGCGCGGCATCAGCGGTTCGATCGCGCTCAACGTTACGGCGCAGCTTGGGAGTCCAGTACCACTCGTTACTGGTGGGTTCACGACCATGTTCAGGGCACACATGCCAGAAGCATCCATCAACAAACACCGCCACCTTGCGCGCGGTAAAGACGATGTCCGGGCGAACCCGCACGCCGTCAGGCAGATCGAGCCGAAGATCCTTCCGGTAGCGGTAGCCGCGAGCGTGCAGCGCCCGGCGCAGGGCGATCTCCGGCTTGGTGTCGGTACGCCGGTTAGCCCGCATGTTCCGCGAGCGCCCTTCACTTACCGGGCGCGGGTAGGTCCCGGCAGTCCAGGCAGCTTGCCGTCGGCTGTCGCTGTCTTCAGTAGACACGATGATGCCATCACTTACTCAGTTCGCTTGGCAGGGACAGTCATGCGTGAGACTACTGTGTATGACTTCCATCCCGCCCAGCTCACAGACACCAGACAGACGCCAGGAGGCAGCAGTGTCAGATCTTGAGGTCGTCGAGATCTGCGCGGGAGCAGGTGGTCAGGTACTCGGCTTGGAACGTGCCGGCTTCCGGCATCGCCTCGCGGTCGAACTTGACGCGAACGCAGCTCGCACTCTTCAGCACAACCTCATCAAGGTTCTGGGCTACACCGAGAAGGAGGCCGAGGACGCGGTTCGTGTCGGCGACGTAGCCGACCCCAAAGTCTGGAACCCAGACGAGCATCGAGGCGTGGACCTGCTGGCTGGAGGCGTCCCCTGCCCACCGTTCAGCATCGCCGGCAAGCAGCTGGGCGCTGGTGATGAGCGAGACCTGTTCGCCTGGGCAGTCAAACTGTGCGGCCGGATGAAGCCCAAGGCTCTGCTGCTTGAGAACGTCAAAGGCCTAAGCGGCAGCCGGTTCACCGCTTACCGGCAGCATGTCCTCGATCAGCTTCAGGACTATGGTTACATCGCCGAATGGCGGCTCCTCCAGGCAGACCAGTTCGGCGTCTCTCAGCTACGCCCACGCTTCATCTTGGTCGCCCTGCAACCGCAATACGCCGAGTACTTCGACTGGCCAACTCCGCGCACTACGCCTCCTCCTACCGTCGGTGAGCTGCTGCGAGACCTGATGGCCCAGGGCAACTGGAGCGAAGAGAAGCTCGAGGAGTGGGTGAAGCGAGCCGATGGCATCGCTCCCACCATCGTCGGCGGCTCCAAGAAGCACGGCGGCGCCGATCTCGGACCGACCCGGGCAAAGGCGGCGTGGGAAGCGATGGGCGTCGATGCCAAGGGTGTGGCAGACGACCCGCCTGGCCCCACTAACCCACGGGTCAAGGGCGTCGAGAACCCGATGCTGACCGTCGAGATGGTGGCCCGCATCCAAGGCTGGTACGGCGAGGATTTCTCTGATTGGGAATTTCTCGGCGGCAAGACATCCAGGTACCGGCAGATCGGGAACGCTTTCCCTCCTCCCGTTGCCAGGGCGCTCGGAGCAGCGATCAGGGATGCGCTCCTCAAGAAAGGCGAGAGGCACGGCCTTGTCGAGAAGGCCGAAGTCGTCCACGATCCCGTCTACAAGATCTTGCGAAGCCAAAAGCGGCCGATCACCACAGAGCAGCTAGTCGTCAAGCTAGCCAAGAATGGAACACCGCTAGAGCAGCCAGAAGTTGAGCGTCGGCTCGCACACCTCGGCCGCGACTTCAAGCTGACAAAAACCCAGCGATCAAACGGAGATACCGCTTTCAAGCTAGGCGAATTCAAAGCATTCCTTGGCCAGGAAGAGCACCAGCGAAACCAGATATTCGCCCGGCAGGCTGCCCTCTTCAGCTAGGCGGCAGGTTCCAGGGGCCATATAGAGGCCCCTGGAACCTGGTTCTCTTCACGAGCGTCACCAGTACCACCCGAACCCTCCTTAACCTGCGATTTTGCTACGACGCTACAACGCCGCCAACTCGTAATAGCTGACAGGTCGCAGGCCGCAAGGGAAGACCGCGCTCGGCGGCCCTATATGGCCTTCCCTTGCGACCTGCACGCAGCAGGCAGATCCCGCCCGATCACCCAGCCCCGAGGATCTCCTTAAGCTCCGCCTCGGCCATGAACCGATGCTTCTTACCTCGGGCTGTGTTAGCAATAATCTTGGGGATGAATGACACGTCGAGGTCGAGCGAGCCCAGCAGATAGGTGTCGGCTCCTGCGGCTTTTCTAGTGCGGATGTCCAGGCCAAGTTCGCGGAGCTCGCGGACGCGGCGCTCGGTGTGGACCGAGTCGCCACTGACGATCCGCAGCAGGGCGGCAGGGACCTCAGTGCCCTGGCGCTGGAGCAAGATGAGGAACAGCTTCTCGTGGAGCGCCGAACCATATGGGACGGTCAGGTAGGGGTCTGGCACACGGCCGCCGTAGCGTTCCTCCATGATGCCGCGGAGCTGACTCCTGAGGTCACGGAAGGTGTCGCAGGGCTGATCAAGGTCAATCTTGAGGCGGACCTCCATCGCATCGGCCAGGACACGCTTGGCATAGAGGTAAACGTCGAAGATGTCCTGGGAGGAGTTGTCGGACTCCAGCCGACTGAGGAGGTCCTTTACTGCCAGGACGGCCTCAGACCGGAGGCGGTGCCAGGCGTCGTGAGGGCTGGATGTGCTCGGAGTCATGTGGTCTCCATTCAGCGCGCAGGGGGTGTTGGCGGATATCTGAGGATATGCGCATCTTCGCCGGCGTCCTGCACGGCTTCGAGGTCGCCCAGCCATTCCCGCAGGAACTGCGCTCCTTGAGCGTCCTCGCTACCTGCCCTGATGAAGCTGACCTTGTTGCCGAGTTTGATCCGGGGCATTCCGGGGCCGGAGCTGCTGAGCTTGTCCTGGAGTTCCAGGCCAGCGGCGAAGCGGCGGATGTCGGAAACGAAGTCCAAGACTATGACCTTGTCCTTACCAGGAGCGAGTCGCAGCCCGCGCCCGAGCTGCTGGACGAAGATCCGGCGGCTGTGGGTGACCCGCTGAAATACCACGATGTTGACGTCTGGCAGGTCAACGCCCTCGTTGAGGATGTCGACGGCGCAGAGGATTCCGGTCCTGCCGTCGGCGAAGTCCCACAGGGTGCGGCTGCGAGTGGGAACGTCCATTGCCTTGCCGTCGCCGCGCTTGGAAGCGATGACCTCGGCGCGGGTGAACCCGAGGGCGTTGATTCGTGCGGCCATGCGCTCAGCGTGGTCGATGGTCCCGCAGAAGATGATGCCGCGTGGGTTCGGCTGCTCCTGCCACGCTTCAGCGAGGCGTTCAACGACGGCGTCATCCCATTCTTCGATGAAGAGGGTTCGGTTGATGCCGCGAGGTGACAGGGCTGGGTGCTTGGAGGAGAGTCCCTGCGCGAGGGCATCCCAGTTGATGTTGTCGGTAAACATCCGGTAGTCGACGTTGGAAAGGTAACCCTCGCGGAGCCCTCGGACGAGGTCGATGTCGACGACGGGGTGGTCGAACCAGCGACGCAGGTCCGTACCGTCCGGGCGCCAGGGGGTAGCGGTCATGCCGACGAGAAAAGCACCACCGTCTCCAGCGGACAACTCGCTGAGGACAGCGTCATATGCGCGGATACCGAGGTGGTGGCACTCATCGACCATGACGAGGTTGAAATCTGGGAGGTCGCGGCCCGCGCTGACCGCAGTGGCCACGCTGTCCACGCACGCGAACAAGACATCGAGCTTTTCCAGAGTTCCGGGGTCCGGACGCTCGTGCCCGTTCCACACGCCAGTGGCTGCGGTGGTGGGCAGCATCGGCCAGAACGACCGCTCGAGCTGGTAGACCAATTCGTTGCGGTGAGCGAGGACGAGCGTCCGCGAGCCTGGCCGGAGGGCGGTGAACCGGTGGTGGAACTCTGCAGCGACAAAGGTCTTGCCAAGCCCCGTGGCGAGGACGACCAGAGCGCTGCGGGCGCCGCTGAGTAGTTCCTCAGTAATCCGGTCAACGGCGCGGGCCTGGTAGGAGCGCAGCTCATACCTGTCGGGGAACTGTTTCGCGACCGAGATCTCTGGGACCCGCTCTGCCTGCCGCTTCAGCGCCCTGCGGTCCCATAGCTGAAGCGGGATACCTTGGGCGGCGAGCTCTCGCTGCTGAGCATGGACCGCGGTCTGGAAGCCGTTGAGGCTCACCAGAACGGGGACGTCCGCCTCATAGCGCTGGCATGCCGCGATCGTCTCGGCGACCGCGGCGGGACCGATGGGCTTTGTCCAGCGTTTCATCTGGAAGAGCCAGCGACGCCCATGGAAGGTACCGACGACGTCGGCGCCGCCGTCGCCGGACGCGCCGACTCTCTGGACTGCTGTGTAGCCCAGGCACAGCAGCAGCCGCTCGACTACCCGCTCGAACGCCTGCCAGCCGGTGTCGTCGAGGTACCGGTCGGTAATGATCCGCTGGGTCATGCGAGCTTGTCGCCAAGGAATTCGGCGGCCGCGCGGGCGCGGACCACGATAAGCCGTTCGGGCTGCTGGTAGCGGAGGTAGGACGCGCAGTCCTCCAGGCAGCGCTGGTACTTGGTGGTGAGCTCGGATTGGAGGGCGCTGGCCGCGACAGGCAGAAGCTGCTCGGCGCTCGGCCAGGGGTCACTCCATACCGTCCCGCCGAACCAGGCCGCCGGGAAGCGGCCGAAGAAGGCGGCGAGCGTCTCTGGCGTGCAGTACTTCAGGTAGCCGCCGGACTTCAGGTGGTCGAGCTCCGCCAGGTCTACATCGGCGCTGATCATCTCGTTGGCCATGGCGGACTGCTGCTCGCCGGTGAGCTCGGCGTAGAAGTCCTTGGCCTGGCTGATCCCGGCGGCCCGGTCGACCACTCCAGCCATCAGGGTCCTGATCGCCTGGCGGACGGAGTCGGCGTTTTCGGTCACCGCGTCCCCCCATCCCTGCATGAGGACCTGCGTGGTGATTGTCCCGATGGAGTGCCCGGGCTGCCCTGCGAGGTTCTGGTGGAGACTGTAGAGGTACTGCGCGACTTCGGACGCGATCACATAGGCGGGCCGGACTCCGTTGGCGAATATGGCATGCCCGAGGTGGATGTAGACCGTGATGTGCCCAGTGGTGCGCTCGGTGATGAGCGGGACGGCAGGCCGCTCCGGCCTGGTGAGGATCGGGCGGTGGACGTTCCGGACTCGGACATCGAGTGGGTTGGTGCTCTTGCCGTTGCAAAGCTCGATCGACAGACCAGTGACGCTGAGCTCGCTGTTGGCGTCCGATTCGGCTTGGAGCGCCTGAGGGCTGGCCGGGTGCGGCTCGCCTTCAGCCTGCCCGCAGCTGACGCACCGAGTGATCCCGGAGGCGTTATCGGTCGCGCAGAAGGTACAGGTCCATGGGAACTTGATCACGGGGTTCTGGTCAGCGCCGCAGGCCGGGCAGAGTTCCGCCTGCTTGGCGATCGTCTGGCCGCAGTCAGCGTTGAGGCACTGCTTGCCGATGAGGATCGCCGCGCAGCCGCCGCAGCTCTCGGCACCCTTGACGTTTTGGAAGCCACATGACACGCACTCAGGCAGTTCCTCGATCGGAGGTTCGTTCGCGGTCTCAACCAGTTCCCACCACTTGGCGTCGTCGTGGTAGCCGGGCTCCTTGTTCAGGAACCGCTGGTAGTAGTCCCGCTCGACCTCGCGCGAGATGCGGACGGCCTTGCCCTTCGTCTCGTCGTAGACGCCCATGTAGAGGTCGGCGCGGCCAAAGTTCCTGACCTTCCGGTATCCCTGGAAAAGGAGCGAGACAGGTGTTGTATTCTTCTCGTCGTCGGGCCACTGGCTGGGCAGCAGCGAACCACCTCGCAGGTACCGCATGGCTGTCTGCCATTCCTCGGTCGAGACCTGGAAGTTCTGCTTCTGGAAGTCGACGGGCACGTGGTCGAGGTGGATCTCCCCAACGATCCTGCCGTACTGCTGGTCGATCGGGTATTCCCGCTCTGAGGTGCCCTTGACCTCGTCCCGGTAGGTGAAGAACGCATCCTTCTCGTAGGTGCGGATGGCGCGGCCGTTGCGGATCAGGTCGATGCCGAAGTCGCTGGCATCGTCGAAGCGCTGGATTCCGACCCATCCACGGATATGCTCGGCGACCTCCCGGCTCTCCGTCCCGCCGCAGCGCGGGCAGACGTTGCCACCGTTGAAATCCGCGCCGTCCTTCAGGCACCGCCGAGACCGCGTCAACTCCTCGTCGATGGCGATCCGCGCCGGGATCTTGCCGTGTCCCGCCCGCTCGACATACCGCTCTTCCGACCAGGCGCAGTGCTCAAAGCCGCGGCAGGGCTCTCCGTTCACGGTCATCTTGACCGACCTGCCGGAGTCGCTCCGCAACAGCGTCGCGTAACGGCGGCCGATCCTCTCCCGCAGGCTGTCCTTGGACATGCGCGCGACGTCGCGGATGAAGCCGTGGTTGGCGTCGCCCTGTGGCCACCACCCCTTCACCTCCACGATCGTGCCGTGCTCAAGGCCGGGCGGCCGCTCGACGGTCTCGGCGGTCACCTCGAACTTCTGGTCCTTGATCAGCTTGGGCAGGTCCAGCGTGACCTGGAGCGCGTGGTCCTCCCCTGTCCGGACCGAGATCACGCGGGTGATCCGCCCAAGCTTGCCGGTTGCGATGTTGAACCCCATGCCGAACAGGCCCAGGGTGTCGTAGTGGTTCTTGGAGGTGAAACCGGCCCGCATCGCGTTGGCGATCTGCTCGGCGGTGAGTCCCAGACCGGTGTCCCGCACTCGGATGACGCCCTCGCCTCGGTCGACCGCGGCCGGGCCGGGGACGTCGATGATGACATGCCGGACCACCGAGGGTGTCCCTGCAATCTCAGCTGCGCGAAACGAGTCGATGGCGTTGTCAATCAGCTCGCTCAGAGCATCCAGAGGGGAGATCGGCGTGCGTGTCAGGGCAACCAGCACTTCCGGGGTCGGGGTAATGTCGAGCAGCTTCTGCGCCATTAATCCGCTCTGTTCGTTGATCGGGATACCGATGCCTGGCCGGTCGGTCAGGCGTCCATCCTGGGCTCGTCCGGGGCGCCGAAACCAGTGGCACTTCCGTGCTGGTGGGCAAGCCTGAGCAGACGAGTCCGGTCAACCAGCGGGCTTGCCTTCAAAATCGACGCAAACCACGGAGCGATGAACACCGACATGTAGGGCAGTTCACCGGGCTGGAGGATATCTGCGGCCAGCGACCATCCCGGGCCGGGATGCGCCTCCTCCCGGAGGACGGCCTGGAGGTCGAAGAGCGGCTCGTCTATTCCAGTATCCCGAAGCTCAAGGTCGCGAGTCGCGCCGATCAGCCACCACTGGAAGAGGCGGTCGGACGGCCGGGTCAGCGCCTGCCTGATCGCCTTGCTCGACAGGCCTGCAGCCCGGTAGGCAGCCAGCGCGAGGTCCTCGCCTGGGTTCCGCTGGGCAAGGTCCTTCTGGGACAGGAACGGCTGGTCGTCGGCAGGTTCCGGCGCCGGGCGGTTGAGCTCGTCGATCGTGCTCGTCGCGAGCTGCGCGCCGAGGAACCTGGTGACGTCCGCGTAGAAAGCCGCTGTCTCGACGATGAGGAGCCGCGCCTCGGTCCGCTTCTCGAACTCATCGATCAGACCCGGCCACGGGCGCTCCTCCTGGCCGAATCCCTTGGGCTGGTACCAGTCGCGCTTGGTGTCGCGCGAAACGAGGACGACCCTGGTGCCAGGCGGGAGTGCCTCGGCGTGCGCGATCATTTCCTCCCACAGCAGGAAGTCGCCCGCGGCTCCAAGGTCAGTGCCCTTTCCTCCGTCCTCGGAACCAGGGGGGATCTTGTTCGGGAACCTGAAACTGGTGGCGAGCTCCACGCGTTCCCTCAGCAGGCTGTCTCCCGGCGGTTCACCGATCCGGTCGCCGTACAGGGCCGCGATCTGCGGCAGCAGGGTGTCCTGGCCTTGCGTGAAGGTCGCGGAACCAAAGTCGCCTTCTTCCTTGGCTCTCTTGATCCGGTTGACCAACTCGGTACGCCATGGATCCATGAGCTCCTTGAACCGGCTCTCGCTGATCAGCTCGTTGAGCCCGTCCGCAGCCTGGTTCCCCGCATAGTCCTCAAGAAGGTTCGTAGCCTCGGTCACGGCCTCGCTAATCCGCTTCCATGCCTCTCCGAACTTCAAGGACACCTGGTTCGGGGCCTTGTGCAGCGCGTCGACCCGCTTCTGGATCACCCCGGCCCTGCCGCGGACGAACTCCAGCCCTACCTGGTAGGGCATCCACAGCCGACCGGAGACCTGCCCCAGCACAGCAAGCAACTGCCGGCGGGTGTTCGGCGTGTACCGGTAGAGGTCCAGCAGGACGTTCGTGTCCAGGACGATCGTCCCGTCTGTGAAGAAGCCTTTGCGCTCCTCCTCAGTCAGGCTGCTGTCGGGCTGGATCCATGCCCGGTACTGCTGGAGTAGCTTCCATTCCGTCCCAGCTTGCCCGCTCAGCACTACAGCACCTCCCGACTGTGTCCTCACATGATCTTAGAGCGGACAGAGCCTCCTCTCCGCTGTTTTTCACTTTCGGCTATCAGTCCCCCCTCGATCGGGTGACGCCGCCAGCACCCCGAGACCGCGATCTCGACCTCGTCGCTGCCGCGATTGCGGATGCCGGTCCGGCCAGCGATCGGATGGCGCATGCGCTGCGAAGGCCCTTCGACGTACTCCTCGATGGCCAGCGGACCGCCTCACCTGCGTGCACATTCAATGCTTAATGATTTATTCCCTTGGCTTATCGAGCTTCCGCTTTTCAGGAAGGTCGGGTGCAGGATTCACCGGGTCGTTCTCACGCGCACGCGCCCAGAACTGGCCGTCCAGTGAGAACTTCGGGCGGGCATCGTCGGGTGAGACAGTAACGAGGCGGGTGGAGATCCATTCACCCTTGATCGGTACCGGTAGTCCGAGTGCGCGGGCGACGTGCGGATGTGATCCTTGGTGGCCCAACACGACGATGCCCTCCTTGCGCAGGTGTATCCGTGCGTCGCGGGCCCGCTTCGGCGAGTCGTCCTGCTGGCCAATGGTCAGCACTGTCTGCCGGCGGACGATCCGTCCCTGTATCTCGCGGAACAACTGGTTCAGACGCTGCTGACCCGACGAGGGCCGACGTGGCAGCGAGGCAGCGAGAATCCGCTCGCGTACTTCGGCGTCCAGGTGGCGCAGCAGGTTTGTCGGCAAATCTGCCTGAAGGCCGCCCCAGAGCCAGTACACCTCAGACTTGGCGCTGGCCGAAAGCTTGCGTTTGTTGTCTCGGTTGTATGCACGCACGCGGTCACCGTTCGCATCCAGCTCCTTCTTCCAGCGCAGGCGCTCATCGGTGATCCGCACGATGCCCGCGGCCCACTGACTCGTGTCATCATTCATCCAGGTCACGACCGCCGCATGGTCGGCACGACCACTCCGGCCGCCATGGTCAGTACACAAATACATCTCCATCGGGATCTCCCAGCCACCGAGATCCTTGGAGAACTTGCAGTCAATGTCGAAGCCAGCGATAGACCAGTCAAGGTCCACGCCGTTCGCGATCTCAAACTCCTTGGTGAGGTTCACCTCAACAGCCGTGCCGAGATACGTCTTCTCGGTCTTCGTCAGGTGCTGGTATGCCCAGCGCCCCGTCCGCTGACCATCGAGCAACTCATCGAGGGAGTCACGCAGCGCCCACCGGAAGCGCTCTCGCGCTACCGGCTGGTTGTCGAACCACTCCACAAACGGGGCGAGGTCATCAGGGACCTGCTGCGTAAGCCCGGACTGAATCCGCCACTCACGCGGAATCTTGCCCATAGCCTCGCGTGGGAGATCCCAGGTGCGGAATGCGTTGCGGCGCGAGTGCATCGCCGCCAACGCTCGCGAGTCCTGAGCGGCATCCTGTGGGAACGGCAGTCCTGCTTGAATCGTCACATGTAGCAGTCTGGCAGCAGGGACTGGCAGTCCGACTGCCGGAGGGTCTGAGCCCGCTGTACAACCCCTGAGCCTTTTTCAACGTCGGTTGCCTGTGCAACCGACCGTCCTCGCAGGGACGCGGTCGGCCCTGCTCCGCGCCCGATCGATACGGCGCCATGAACGCCTCGTGGATGTCGCCACGGATCTCCCAGCGGATGCGCAGGCGGTAGAACCAGCACAACAAGCCGATCGTCTGCTCGACGACGTAGCGGCGCGCGCCCGGACCGAAGCCGCGCCGGGCGATGATGCCCTTGGCCTGCACCAGGCAGCGGTGTTTGTCATGGTCATAGCCGCAATCGGCATGCCACTGCACATCGCGTTACATTCGCGTTTTGCTGCGGCTTTCAGGTGCTGTTGAGCGATCTCGTCAGCCAACAGCGTTCAAAAGTGGGTGAGATGTGCTCAAATACGGTCACGCACTCCTTTAAGTATTGGGGCGACTCAAGGATGGAAATGCGCAAAGAGAGGTGCAAATTGCGCATAGCCGGACTCGCTACTCAACAGGTCAGTTGACAATGGGTCTTGTGATCTAAGTCACTCGAATCCCTTGTACTCCTTCGTGGCAGCCTGTACGTCTCCTCTTACCGACCACCACCGCTGATGTAGCACCCCGCGCACTGTTGTCACGCCTTGTGACCGGTGCATAAGGCCGTATGGGCCTACAACCCCGGTCGAGGAGGCCGTTTATGTCCAGCAAGCGCATCACTCTCGTCGCTGCTGCCGGTGTGGCGGTTTGTGGGGTGGGGGCGGTGTCGTTCGCGGCGGTGTCGGAGGCGGCCGGGGTGAACCGCAAGGTGTACGCCTACGGTTCGCATGCCCGGCAGAAGCTGGATGTGTTCTGGAAGGCCCCGCGGAAGGGGACCCAGCCGGGGCTGGTCATCGTGCACGGAGGGTATTGGGACGGCGGTAGCCGCGTTGATTGGCGCTCTACGGCCAAGTGGTATGCCGGGCAGGGGTTCGCGGTGTTCTCCATCGATCATCGGTTGGTCACCGATGCGCCCTGGCCCGCGCAGCGCAATGACGCGGTGGCGGCGATGAACTGGATCCGCAAGCACGCGCGGGCGTTCAAGCTGGACGCCGGGCGGATCGCGGTGCTGGGGTCGCAGGCCGGTGGGCAGATCGCCGCCCAGTTGGGCACCTATGGCACCGGGGGTTCGCGGGTGCGGGGAGTGGTGGCGTTGTCGCCGGTCAACTCGCCCAGGCTGGCCTATGACAGCGCCCAGACCACCGCGGCGTCCTGGACGCGGCGCAAGGTGCGTGACCAGACGGTGTTGCTGGCCAACTGCACGCCCACTTATCGGGATGCCACTTGTGGCAACCGGTATACCGATGCCGATCCCACCGCCCATGCCGGAGCCGGGGATGCGCCGATGTGGCTGGTGCACTCCAAGGGGGACGTGATCCCCTCGACGCACAGTGCCCCGCTGCGTGCTGCCCTGATCAAGGCCGGGCAGAAGGACGTCAAGCTCACCACCGTCAGCGGCGGCGCCAGTGGTGGCGGGATCTTGACCAGTGCCGCGCGCACCAACATCCTCAACTGGCTGCGCGCTCACACCAAGCCCCGGGCCGGTGGCAGCTCCACCACGGAGGTGGAAGCTCCGTCGGCGCTGCGGTCGGTGAAGCCGCGTGCCGCCTCGATCGACAACGGTGCCGGTGCGGCGAGCTCGCGAGTGCGGGCTCGGTCGGCCGGGGAGGTCCAGCAGCGGTCGGACCTGGCCTACGGCACGCATGCGCGGCAGAAGCTGGATGCCTTCTGGCGTCCTTCGGCCGCGCCGCGTCCGGCGGTGATCGCGGTGCATGGCGGCTGGTGGTACGAGGGTGACAAGTACGGCATGGCCGGCCGGGCCCGGTGGCTGGCCGACAACGGGTATGCGGTGTTCGCCATCAACTACCGGCTCAACACCCAGGCGCCCTGGAGCGCCCAGCGCTCAGATGTGCAGGCTGCTGTTGCCTGGGTCAAGTCCCGTGCCGCCGCCTACAACGTCGACCCGCGTCGGGTGGTGTTGCTGGGTTCTTCGGCGGGCGGTCATCTGGTCAGCAGTGTCGGTGTGCACGGGACCGGTGCGGTCAAGGCGGTGGCCGCGGTATCGCCGGTCGCCAATCCCTATCAGGCTTATCTGGACGGCCAGGCCCCCGGTGCCGGCGACAATCGCCGCAAGCTGCGTGACACCGCGGTGCTGTTGACCCGCTGCACCCCGGTCAAGAGCGACAGGTCCTGCTGGAACCGCTGGGTGGACGCGGTCGCCTTCAACCACGCCAGCGCGGGGGACGCCCCCATGCTGATGATCCATTCTCAGGGCGACTTCGTGCCCGCCTCGCACGGCAGCGGGCTGTGCGGCAAGTTGACCCCGCACCACGTGCCCTGCACCACCCGCATCGTCGAGGGCGACTCCCACGGGCTCAGCGTGCTGAACACCCCCGGCACCGCCGACCTGCTCCTGCACTGGCTCAAGACCCACGCCTGAGCCGGGAGACAGAAAAATGATCAATGTGCGCGTCCCCGCCGGACGTCGTGTCCTCCTCGCGGCGGCGGGTCTCACGATCGCCGTCGGGATCGGCGGTGCTTCCCCGGTCGCCGCCGCGGAGCCCTCGCCTGGGCCTTCTTCCTCGGCGTCCCCCACCGTCTCGCCCAGCCCCTCTCCGGTGCCGCGGTTCATGTTGGCCTGGCAGGGGCCGCGAGAGATCCTGGCGGGGCAGTCGGGTCAGGCTTCGCTGCGGGTTCGAGCGCTCGACGCCACGGCTTTGGACGCCCGGTTGACGGTCTCGGCGACCAAGGGCGCGGCGGTGACGGTCACCTGCGTCAAGAACGCGCGGGGGGTGTGCAAGCTCGGCGACCTGGGAACCTCCCCGGTCACCGTGGCGATGACGCTGCGCGCGGCACGCAAACCCGCCACGAAAAAGGCCGTCTTCACCGTCACGGTGGTGGCGCGTGGTACCGCTGTCGTGAGTGAGCGGTTCACCGCGTCGATCAAGGTTCCGGCCCCGTCGGGCCGTCCGTCCTCCTCCCCGTCCAGCAAGCCCCGCCCTTCACAGAACGTCCCGGCCCCCCAGACGCCTCCCGCACCGAGTACCAACGGCCGGCAAACCTCACCGGCTTCCGTTTCTCCGCCGTCCACGCCCCCTGCCGTCGCGCCTCTTCCGCAGATCGCCTCAGATCCCACGCCGATCGCCGGCGGTCCGACCTCCGCGCCGCAGCTCGTGCTCCGCTCGGCCGATACCGAACCCGGTGATCCCGCGGCCGCCGCCGCCCAGAGCATGTGGCTGACCGTTCTGCTGGTGGCCGCCGGAGTCGCGCTGATGCGAACCGTCCGCCTCTCGCGCCGTCCCCGGACAGCGGCCGCCACCGCACATCGGCGCCGCTCCAGCGGTATCCCGACGCGGAGGTCCCTCGGCTTTTCCCGGCGTGAGCGGACGCGTTTCAGCCGTGCGGCGAAGGACGGCGGCAGGCGCCCCTAGAACGCATGGTGGGTGGGCGCTTCGTCGGGCGCGGGCGTCGGAGCCGGTGGCGCTGCCTGGAGATGATGGGGTCTCGTGGGGTGCTCGTCGAGGTGCCCTGAACACTGGTGTTCACCATGTGAAAAGGGTGGCTTGCGGAGGGTGACGGGGGTGGAGGAGCCTGGGTGACCGGTGGGGTTTCCTCAGCGCCACCGTCGCCTGTGCGTCGTTTCGAGGGCGGCGCACAGGCCCGTCGACCGGTGCCGTGCCCCCGGGAGCGTCTCCCCCCTGGCCCCCGGGGGCACGGCCTGCTCAGGCGGTCAGGTCCCGGTTCCGGGTCTCGGGGAGGGCCAGGATGCACAGCAGGGACAGGATCGCCATCGAGGCCATGAACCAGCCGATCGAGGACGAGCCGTACCGCTCCCCCAGCTGGGCGACGATCAGGGGCGCAGCGCCGCCGCCGAGGACGCCGCCCAGGTTGTAGGCCAGGCCCGCGCCGGAGTAGCGGACGTCGGTGTCGAACAGTTCGGGGAGGAACGCCGCCATCGGCCCGTACACCACCCCCATGCACAGCAGCGCGCCGCTCAGGGCGACGGTCACCAGCAGCAGGTTCCGGGTGTCCAGCAGCGGGAACAGGGCCATGCTCCAGACGACGCCGAAGACCGAGCCCGCCAGGAGGACGCGGCGGCGGCCCTGGCGGTCGGAGAGCCGGGCGACCAGGAACGTGCTCACGCCGAGGACGGCGACCGCGACCAGGGTGAGGGACAGCATGGTGTTACGGGGGATGCCCAGGGTCTTGGTCGTGTAGGTCAGGCAGTACGTGGCGGCCGTGTAGAACATCACGTAGACCACGACGATGCTGCCCGCGCCGAGGAGGATCTCCCTGGGGTTGCGGCGGACGACCGTGGCCAGGGGCATGCGGGCGTCCTTCAGCCTCTCCTGGTGGGCGGCGAACGCCGGGGTCTCGGCCACCTTCAGGCGGATGCGCAGGCCGACCAGGACCAGGGCGAACGACAGCAGGAACGGGATCCGCCAGCCCCACGAGTCGAACGCGTCGGCGGGCAGCCAGGAGGAGAGCGCCCAGAAGATGACGGTGGCTGCGAAGTAGCCGACCGGGGAGCCGAGTTGCGGGGCCGCCGAGTACAGGCCGCGGCGGTCGCGGGGGGCGTGCTCGGTGGCCATCAGCGCGGCGCCGCCCCACTCGCCGCCGAGGCCGATGCCCTGCAGGACGCGTAGCAGGACCAGCAGGATCGGGGCCGCGACGCCGATGGTGCCGTAGCCGGGCAGCAGGCCGATGAACGCGGTGGACAGCCCCATCAGCAGCAGGGAGACCACCAGGGTGGCCTTGCGGCCGATGCGGTCGCCGAAGTGGCCGAAGATCGCGGCGCCGAGGGGGCGGGCCAGGAAGCCGACCGCGAACGTCGACAGGGAGGCCAGGGTTCCGGCGAGCGGTGACAGGTCGGGGAAGAACGCCGCGTTGAGGACGAGGGCGGCGGCCGTTCCGTAGATGTAGTAGTCGTAGAACTCGATCGCCGTGCCGATGAACGACGAGACGGCGACCCGTCGCATGTGCCGGGGGGACGAGGGGGCGGCGGAGGCCGTGGGAACGCTCATGTGCGGGGGGCTTCTTCTGCGGACGGGAGAGGCGGGCCTCTCGGGGGTGGGATCGGGCCCCCGCCGGTGGGCGGTCGCGGACGGCCCGGGAGGCGTCGGGGATCGCCCTCGGTCCTCACCGTGTCGTGGCCGTTCCGCTCCGCACTCTAATAAGGAACTGCTCTAACCACGCACACCGGTGACCGAATTAGGGGCATTCGCGGTGGAAGCCGTGCCGGGTCAGCAGTTCGGCCAGGCGCGTGCCCAGCGGGGTCAGGACGCGGCCCGTTCCGCCGCAGGTCGGGCAGGGGATCCGGCGGTCACCGGCGGGACGGGCGGCGGTGTGGTCGCCGATGGCGCGTTCGACCGCCGTCACGATCGCCGGGGCGTCGCCCTCGGTGAACCCGGTGGCGCGGCGGGCGGCCTCGGCGACGCGGGCGAGCTCCTCGGCGCGCTCGTACCAGGCCCGCCAGTCGGGGCTGTCCACCGTTCCCCGGCCGCCGCAGACCGCGCAGACGTCCTCCAGCGCCTCCAGGAGGCCCGACCACTCGTCCCTGCCGTTCTCGCGCACGTGACCCCAACGAACCGAGTTCCGCATCCGCTGTCACGGAACTGGTACGTCGTTCGCGCCCGGCCGGTTCACGTTCCCGCGGGCGGCGCCGCGCCGGGGAGGACCCGCCGGTGGGAGGCGGTCGCCCGGAGGGGGCACGATGGAGGGTGTGATCGTGGACGCGTTCGAGAGACTGGCCGACCTGGTGGGGGACGGCGGGGTCGTCGTGCTGAGCGGGGCCGGGTTGTCGACCGAGTCGGGGATCCCCGACTACCGGGGGGAGACCGGCCGGCGGCGGCGCGCGGCGCCGATGACGTACCAGACGTTCGTGGGGAGCGCGGCGGCGCGGCGGCGGTACTGGGCGCGCAGCCACGTCGGGTGGCGGAACGTCGGGCACGCCGCGCCCAACACCGGGCACGTCGCGGTCGCCGGGCTCCAGCGGGCCGGGCTGGTGTCCGGGATCATCACGCAGAACGTGGACGGGCTCCACCAGGCCGCCGGGGCGACCGGGGTCGTCGAGCTGCACGGCGCGCTCGACCGGGTCGTGTGCCTGGGGTGCGGGCGGCGGTCGGCGCGGGCCGAGCTGGAACGGCGGCTGCGCGCGGCCAACCCCGGCTGGGACGCGCGGATCCAGGCGGTCAACCCCGACGGGGACGTCGAGCTGGACGACGCGGACGTCGCCTCGTTCCGGATGGTGGACTGCGCCGTCTGCGGCGGGGTCCTCAAGCCCGACGTCGTGTTCTTCGGGGAGAACGTGCCGCCCGAGCGGGTGCGGGCCAGCTACGCCGCGGTCGACGACGCGGGCATGATGCTCGTGCTCGGCTCGTCGCTGACCGTCTGGTCGGGGTACCGGTTCGTGCGGCGGGCGGCCGAGCGCGGGATCCCCGTCGCCATCGTCAACCAGGGGCCCACGCGCGGCGACGACCTCGCCCTGGTGCGGATCGCGGCCCCGCTGGGCGCGACGCTGCGGAGGCTGGTCGCCGAGGTCGGGGACGCCGTCAGATCTCCGGGTCCTTGAGGGCGCGCCGGTTCACCGGGCGGGGGTGAGGGCGGCGGCGACCCAGGGGGTCAGCAGTTCGGTGACGGCCTCGATGGCGCGGGCCGGGTCGGAGCAGGGGGCCAGGTACGCGCCGGTGCTGGAGCGGAACCACGGCGCGGTCGGCCCGCCCGCCACCAGGACGCTCTCCCCCACGCTCGGCGCCTCGGAGGCGTAGACGTGCAGCAGCGGCGGGTGCGTGCCGAAGCGGCGTTCGACCCGCCATCCGCGGCGGCGCAGGGCGCGGGCCAGCCGGTTGAGGTGCCGTCGCTGACGGCGCGGGCCGCGCCGCCGCGCCGCCGGACGCTCGTCCGGGTCCATGCGGTGCATTGTGCCGATCGGACCCGCGCGCGGGGGCGATTGTGGCCGATCCGGTCAGGCCGCCGGGACGGGCTCCTCGGCGATCTCGCCGTCGGACAGGGCGAGGACGCGGTCGGACAGGCTCAGCAGCACCGGGTCGTGGGTGGCGGTCAGGACCGTGACGCCCTCGCTGCGGACCACGGCGCGCAGCAGCGGCATGATCTGGGCGGCGGTCTCGGAGTCGAGCTGGCCGGTGGGCTCGTCGGCGAGGATCAGGCGGGGGCGGTTGGCCAGGGCGCGGGCGATGGCGACGCGCTGGCGCTGGCCGCCGGACATCTCGTAGGGGCGCTGGGCGGCGTGGTCGGCCAGGCCGACCAGGGCCAGCAGGGTGCGGACGCGTTCGTCGCGCTCGGCGGGCGCCATGCGGGCCAGGCGGAGGGGGACCTCGACGTTCTCGGCGGCCGACAGGACCGGGATCAGGCCGTGGGACTGGAACACGTAGGAGATGATCTCGCGGCGCACCTTCAGCAGGCCGTCCTCGTCCAGCGCGGTGATCTCGTGCCCGGCGACGTGGACGCTGCCGGAGTCGGGGGGCTCCAGGCCGCCGAGGACGTTCAGCAGCGTGGTCTTGCCGGAGCCGGAGCGGCCCTTGAGCGTCACCAGCTCCCCGGCGGGGACGTCGAACGTCACCCCGCGCAGCGCCCGCACCTCGATGTCGCCGCTGCGGTAGGTCTTGGTCAGGTCCGCGACGCGGACGATCGGCTCGCTCACTGGTCCTCCCTGCCGTCGGGCCAGACGCCCACGTGGTCCTCGTCCAGGGTGAGGCGGACGCGGTCGCGCAGGTCGAGCGCCTCGGTGAAGTCGCGCGGTAGCTGGACGCGGCCCGCCCGGTCCAGGAGGGCGTACTGGGTGGCGACGCGGACGCCGTCGCGGTCCTCGCGGCGGATCTCCGAGGAGGTGCGGCCGTCGCGGATGGCGACGGTGCGGTCCACCTGCGCGGCGACGTTGGGGTCGTGGGTGACGATCACGGTGGTGGTGCCGAGCTCGCGGTTGACGCCGCGCAGCGCCTCGAACACCTCGGCGGCGGTGGCGGTGTCGAGCTCGCCGGTGGGTTCGTCGGCCAGCATGACCTGGGGTTCGTTGGCGACCGCGACGGCGATGGCGACGCGCTGCTGCTGGCCGCCCGACAGCTCGGTGGGGCGGCGGCCGGCGAGGTCGGCGATGCCCAGCAGGTCCAGCAGCTCGCGGGCGCGTTCGCGGCGGTCCCGGCGGCGGGTGAAGCGCATCGGCAGCTCGACGTTCTGCGCGGCGTCCAGGTAGGGCAGCAGGTTGCGGGTGGTCTGCTGCCACACGAACCCGACCTGCTCGCGCCGGAACCGCAGCCGCTGCTTGGCCTTCATCGCCAGCAGGTCGGCCCCGGCGACGCGGGCGACCCCGGCGGTGGGCACGTCCAGCCCGGACAGGATGTTCAGCAGGGTGGACTTGCCCGACCCCGACGCCCCCACGATCGCGATGAGCTCGCCCTTGTCCACCAGCAGGTCCAGGCCCTGCAACGCGACGACCTCGACGCCCTCGGTCCGGTAGATCCGCATCAGGTTGTCGCAGACGATGTGCGCGCCCTCGCCGTAGGCGGGCCCGGCGCGGGTGGCGCGGCGTTCCAGTTCGGCCAGGTCGGGGCCGTCGTCACGGATGTCGGTCACGGTCACTCCCCCGTTCTCAGCACGGTGCCCAGCCGGTGGCGGGCGTCGAAGGCGGCGTCGACGGCGGCGGCCAGCGCGGCGGCCGCCAGCAGCGCCCCGCCGAGCACGGCCGTCGCGAGCGGGTCCGGGGCGGAGGCGGGGACGGCGAGCCCTCCGGTGTAGGGCCGCAGGTCCGCCAGCGGGCCGACGATCGCGGGCAGCGCCAGGCCGAGGGCCCAGCCGCCCGCCGCCGAGCACAGCAGCACCGGCGCGATCTCCAGCACGGCCAGCGCCCGCCGCTGCCGCCGGCCGAGCCCGAGGGCCTGGAGGTGCGCGACGGCGCGGGAGCGGGCGCGCGCCCCGACGGCGAGCAGCAGCACGACGGTCAGCATCCCGTAGGCGGCGGCGGTCAGCACGCTGTGGCGGAACGCCGCCGACACCGTCCTCATCAGCGGCCCGTCGGTCGTCTTGCGCAGCGTCTCGGAGCGGATCCGCAGGTACTCGCCGTCGCGCAGGGTCTCGGGGGTCACGGCGGCCGCGGCGGCGCGCAGCGCGGCGGCGTCGATGCGGTCGCCGCTCAGGAACACCTGGGACGGCACGGCCTGCGCCCCGCCCAGCAGCCGCATCGGAACGATCACCGCGGGGGTGCCGGGCGGCAGGCCGGGGAACTCCGCGAACCGGCCCGCGGCGGTCGCCCCGATCCGGGGCTCGTTCCCGCACTCCAGGAAGATCTGCCCGGTGGAGCCGACCGCCGCGACCTCCTTGGACAGCAGCGCCCCGTCGGGCCGGCCGGGCGCGGGCGGCACCGACGCGGCCGTGCGGCCCGCGACGCGCCGGTAGGCGTCCAGGTCCACGGCGACCACGGTGACCAGCAGGCCGTCGGCGCCGCCGCCGCTCAGGATGCAGCCGGGGACGGCGCGCGCCCCGACCGCGCCGGTCACCCCGGGAACGCGGCGGAGCCGGTCGACGGCGCCGGTCTCCAGCCGCGCGGAGAACACCCGGGCGTCCGCTCCGACCTCGTGCAGGGCGACGCGTTCCTGGCCGCGGCGCAGCGTGTTCTGGACGGCGGTGGAGAACCCGGCCACGGTGACGGCCAGCAGCAGCACCGTCAGCGGCAGCACGGCGACCGCATGTCCGCGGGAGACGCGGGCCAGGCCGACGAACGCGACCGTTCCGCGGCCACGCCGCGCCAGCCGGGTCAGCGCGCGCAGCGGGAACGGATACGCCCGCAGCACCAGCAGCGCCACGGCCACCCCCAGCAGCGCCGGGACCGCCACCACGAACGGGTCCCAGCCGCCCGGCGCCGCCTGCCCGGCCGGTCCCCGGCGCCGCGCCAGCACGACGGCGATCACGGCGAGCGCGACGACCAGGCCCTCGGCCACCAGCCGCCGCCGCGACGGGCGGGCGGTCGCGAGGTCGGGGCG
>NZ_BCQR01000053.1 GCF_001552175.1 Actinomadura kijaniata NBRC 14229 | reverse complement strand
CCGTCAGCGCGGCGACCGCGCCGAGCCGCCATGCCGCGCGCGGCGCGCGGCGGCGGCGCTCGGGTTCGGGGGAGACTGCCAGCAGCCGCAGCCGCGCGGCGCGCTCGGCCTCCGGGGTGATCGGCGGCGTGTCCGCGCGCATCCCCCGCAGGGTGGTCAGCTCGTCCATCGGTTCTCTCCCAGCACGGCGCGGAGCTTGCGGCGGGCGCGGTTCAGGCGGGACGCGACGGTCCCGGCGGGCACGGACAGGGCCTCGGCGATCTCGTCGTAGCCGAGCCCGCCCCAGGCGAACAGCAGCAGCACGTCGCGGTCGCCCGCCGACAGCCGCGCCAGCGCGCCCGCCAGGCGGCGCTCGTCCTGCTCGGCGGCCACCCGCGACACGACGGACTCGGCCATCGGCTCGGGCAGCGGGTCCACGCCGGTGCGGCGCAACGCCCGGTAGTGGCGCTCCTCGGCGCGGCGGTGCCGGGCGATCAGCGTGGACGCGATCCCGTACAGCCACGGACGCGCCATCGACCGCGCCGGGTCGTAGGTGGCGCGCCGCCGGAACGCGATCTCGAACGTCTCGGCCACGATGTCGTCGGCGGCCTGCGTGCCCAGCCGCCGCGCCGCGTAGTGGTGGATCTGGCGGGCGTACCGGTCGAACAGCGCCGCGAACCGTTCGGGGTCGTCGCCCGAACGCCGGATCAGCTCGCCGTCGTCGATCTCGTCCGGCCGCGCGTACGCGGCCGTCATGCGGGTCCTGGTCTCATCGGGGACTCCTCCAGCGGGGGATGGTCGCCCGGTTGTCTCCCGATGGCCGGAGCCTTCTTCACGCTTTTCTCAACCGGCTTCGGCGCGCTCCTGCGCGGCGAGGACCTGCTCGCCGTACCGCTCGGTCCAGCGGCCCAGCGCGAGGATCGGCTCCAGCAGGCCCCGGCCCGGTTCGGTCAGCGCGTACTCGACGCGCGGCGGGGCCTCGGCGTAGCGGTGGCGCTCGACCAGGCCGTTGGCCTCCAGGCGGCGCAGCGTCTCGGTGAGGACCTTGGGGCTGACGCCGCCGATGCGCTCGCGCAGCTCGCCGGGGCGCGCCGGGCCCCCGCGCAGCGCGTACAGCACCACGGACGTCCAGGTCCCCGCCAGCAGGTCGAACCCCAGGCGCGCGGGACAGTCGGCGATGAACATCTCGGTCACGATCCTGCCCCTTTCGATACTTACCGGGAGGTGCGTCACGGAACGCCTACCGTCCCGACCGTACCGACCGGAAGGAGACACAGGCGATGCGGATCGGAACGTTCGGCGCGGGGAACATGGCCGAGGCGCTCACCGCCCACTGGGTGCG
Source organism: Actinomadura kijaniata NBRC 14229 (assembly GCF_001552175.1). Taxonomy (GTDB): domain Bacteria; phylum Actinomycetota; class Actinomycetes; order Streptosporangiales; family Streptosporangiaceae; genus Spirillospora; species Spirillospora kijaniata. Next base: position 63,571 of record NZ_BCQR01000053.1, on the reverse strand, counting down.
CGCGGGCCACGAGGTGATGATCGGGGCGCGCTCCCCGGAGAAGGCGAGGGCGGCGGCCGGACGCGTCGGGGCGCGCGCGGGAGGGCTGCGCGAGGCCGCGGGGTTCGGGGAGGTGATCCTGCTGGCCCTGCCGCACGACGCGGCGGTCGAGACGGTCCGGGCCGCCGGGCCGCTGGACGGCCGGGTGCTGGTCGACTGCACCAACCCGATCGTCCCGCCCGCGTTCACCCTGGCGACCGGGCACGGCCCGGCGGCGGCCGAGCGGATCGCCGCCGCCGCGCCCGCCGCACGCGTGGTCAAGGCGTTCAACCTCTGCCACGAGGGCATCTGGCGGATGACCCCGCCGGTCTTCGACGGCCGCCCGCTCGGCGTGCCGGTCTGCGGCGACGACCCCGGTGCCGTCGCGACCGCCGAACGGCTGGTGCGCGACGTCGGGGCCGTGCCGCTGCCGGGCGGCGGGCTGGCGCGGGCCGGGCTGCTGGAGGCGACGGCGGCGTTCGTCATCGGCCTGTGGTTCGCCGGCGCCGACCCGGCGGCGATGCTGCCGCCCGTCGAGATCGCCATGGGCGGCGAGCCGCACGTGTCCTGAACCGGCCACCGGGCGCGGGGCCGCCGGCGAGGGCACCGCGGCGGCCCCGCGCCCGGGGACGGCCCGACGTCCCGTCCGCCTCCGGACGGATGGGGAGGGCCGAATGGTCACTTGCCGCTCGTGGCGCCCGCTTGTTAGACAGAGGTGATCATTTCGACGTGCGAGTGCGCCCCCGCCCGAGCTCGTCCTTCACTCCAGAGGTCGCCAATGAAGCGATACGTGCTGGGGGCGCTCCTGCTGCTGGTAGCGCTCGTCGTGCCGACGCGGGCGGCGCAGGCCGCCGTCTGCCGCCCCGTACCGAAGAATCTGTCCCTGTCCGCCGCCTCGGTCGTGGGCGGGAAGGACGCCACCGGGACGGTGACGTTGAGCTGCCGTCCGGGCAGGGCCGTCAAGGTCGGGCTCGCGGGGTTCACGGGCGTCACCGTCCCCGCGTCCGTCACGGTCGCCAAGGGCGAGGACACCGCGACGTTCACCGTGCGTTCCGCCGCCACGGCGACGGCGCGCGGCGGGAAGGTCACCGCGGCGCTCGGCGAGGCGCGGCGGCAGGCCGCGTTCGCCGTGCGGCCGACGCCGGGCTGCGCGCCGAAACCGGCCGAGCTGTCGGTGCCCGCGCTGGTGCACGCCGGTGAGAGCCCGACCGCGACGGTGCGCCTGAGCTGCGCGCCCCGAACCGACACCCGCCTCACGGTGACCTCCGGCGACAGGAGGCTCGGCGTCCCGGGCGGCGTGGTCGTGAAGAGGGGGCGGACGCAGGCGACGTTCGCGATGACGCCGACCGGCGACCACTCCGGCCAGTACAGGACGACGGTCACGGTCCGGCTCGCGGCGCAGGCGCTGGAGCGCGCCGTCACCGTCAACCCCGGCCTGAAGAAGGTCGAGCTCACGCCCTCCGCCCGGCCGAACAGCCCCTCGGCCGCCGTCTACTTCACCGGCCCGGCGCCCGAGGGCGGGCTGACCGTGAAGATGGCCTCCGACCACCCGGCCCTCACCGTTCCCGAGACCGCGCACTTCCAGGAGCACGCCGTGGAGGGCCACGTCGGGCCGGTGACCGTCCGGCCGGTGACGGAGAAGACCGTCGTGACCGTCTCCTTCACGCTCGGGGAGCGGACGCTGAAGGCGACGTTCACGCTGATCCCGCCGTTCGACGACAACAGCGACATGAGCATGTGGTTCGAGGGCGGGCCGGACGTCCAGGGCTCGGAGCACCACCGGCAGCTCAACCTCCGGCTCAGCAACCCCGCGCCCGAGAACGGGCTGACCGTCCACCTGAAGGCGGTCGGCGAGGACGCCTCCGCGCTCCAGATCGACAACGACACCCAGTACGTCTCGTCGGGAGACGACAGCGCCTACTTCACCCTCTCGACCGCCGACGTGACCAGGACGACCCGCGTCACGCTCGTCGCGACGGCGGGCAACGTCACCGCCTCGCTGCCGGTGGTGATCCACCCCCGGATCACCGAGATCACCCTGCCCGCCACGGTCAAGGGCGGGACGCGGATCCAGGGCACGGTCGTCCTGGCCGGTCCGACCGACGTCGACCGGGAGGTCCACCTCCAACCGAGCTGGGGCATCGTCGACCTGCCCGTCACCTCCGTGACGATCCCGGCCGGGTCGAGGTCGGTCACGTTCGAGGCGATCCCCGGCACCCACGAGGAGACCTACGACTTCTTCATCATGGCGCGGGTGGGCAACCAGTCGTTCCAGAGCGAACGCGTGACCGTGACCCCGTAACGGGCCACGGCGCGGTCAGACGTGGCGCGGGCGGCCCGGCGGGGCCGCCCGCGCGGCGGCCGGGCCCGACAGCTCGCGTTCGATCTCCTCCAGGGACCGGTCGCGGGTCTCGGGGACGCGGAGCACGAAGAACACGATCCCGACCACCGACAGCCCCGCGTACAGCCAGAACGTCCACGCCCGCCCGATCGCGTCGACCAGTTGCAGGAAGTAGTAGGACACCACGAAGTTCGCGGCCCGGTTCGCCAGCGAGCACACCGCCATCGCCTGGCCGCGCACCGCCAGCGGGAAGATCTCCGAGATCATCAGCCAGAACACCGGGCCCAGCCCCACCGCGAACGACGCGATGAACGGCACCAGCGCCGCCAGCGCCAGCCACGGGGCCTCCCGCTCCCAGCCGAACCCGAAGAACGCGCCCAGCAGCGCCAGCGCGACCGTCAGCCCGGCCGTCCCGACGATCAGCAGGGTGCGGCGGCCCACCCGGTCCAGCAGCAGCACCGCGACGACCGTGAACACCACGTTGGTGATCCCGACGGTCAGCGCCTGCGCGATGGCGTCGTCGGCCTTCGGCCCGGTGTAGGTGAGGATCGTGGGGGAGAAGCAGACGACGGTGTTGACGCCGACGACCTGCTGGATCACCGCCAGCCCGATCCCGACGACCATCATCGGCCGCAGCCGGGGGCCGAACAGCTCGCGCCAGGAGTGCCGCCGCTCCTGCGCCACCACGCTCTCGATCCCGTCCAGCTCGCCCTCGATGTCGGCGTCGGCCCGGCGGGTGCGGCGCAGCACCGCGCGGGCCTCGTCGCGGCGGCCCCGCATCATCAGCCAGCGCGGGCTGTAGGGGACCACCAGCATCGCCGCCACCAGCACCACGCCGGGGGCCGCGCCCAGCCCCAGCATCCAGCGCCAGTTGTGCGCGACGTCGCTGAGCGCGAAGTTGGTCAGGTAGGCGACCAGGACCCCGACCGTGACCATGAGCTGGTTGTAGGAGACCGTCCCGCCCCGGATCCTCGGCGGCGTGTCCTCGGCTACCCGTGCCCCATGGGCCCAAACGGGACGCGCGGAGAGCCCCCTCGTCCCGTACCATCTCGCGCCATGCGACAGGCGTATCGAACCGCGCTCGTGACCGGGGCCTCCAGCGGCATCGGCGAGAGCTTCGCCCGGCTGCTGGCCGCGCGCGGCACCGACCTGGTGATCGTGGCGCGCCGCGCCGACCTGCTCGACCGGCTCGCCCGGGAGCTGGTCGAACGCTACCGGGTCGCGGTCGAGGTGCTGGCCTGCGACCTCACCGACCCGGGCGCCCGCGCCGAGGTCGAGGGCCGGCTCCGCGACGACCCGGTGGAACTGCTGGTCAACAACGCCGGGTACGGCGCGTTCGGCGCGTTCGCCGACCTGGACCTCGACGACCAGCTCGCCGAGATCGAGCTGAACGTCACCGCCCTGGTCCGCCTTACCCACGCCGCCCTGCCGGGGATGCTGGAACGCGGCCGGGGCGGCGTCCTCAACGTCGCGTCCATGGCGGGCTTCGCGCCGTCGCCGGGCAGCGCGACCTACGGGGCGACCAAGGCGTACGTGGCGTCGTTCTCCGAGAGCCTGCACGCCGAGGTGGGCGGGCGGGGCGTGCACGTCACGGCGCTGTGCCCCGGCTTCACCCGCACCGGCGACGACGGCGCCGACCTGCTGTGGCTGCGCCGCGAGGACGTCGCCCGCGCCGGGCTGGACGCGGTCGCGGCGGGCCGGGCGCTGTGCGTGCCGGGCGCGCAGTACAAGGCGGCGCTGCCCGCGTTGAAGATCCTGCCCCGGGCGCTGCTGCGCGCCGCCGCCAACCGGCTGTGGCAGCAGGCGGCCGACACGCGGTGAGCGCCCCGTCGCCGGTCGCGGTTCCCGCATTCCTACAAGAAAGAGGAACGGCGGCTTGTGACGGGGGGAGCTTGACGTACGTGGCACCGGTCGCGAATCTGGAACCTACGGTTTAGTAAGTTCCAGCCCGGCCTGCCGGGACCCTCCCCCCACGCCGCGCGACAGGCCGTGCCCGCGCGTTCCCACGTCGTCAAGCGAAGGATCAGGATGTCCGTGACGCCCGAAGACAAGCAGCTCCAGCTCAACCTGATGCGGGACCTGGAACCCGTGGTGGAGACGGAACTGAACCGGCACCTGTCCATGGCCAAGGAGTGGTTCCCCCACCAGTACGTGCCGTGGAGCCAGGGCCGCGACTTCGACGGCCCCCTCGGCGGCGAGGAGTGGAGCCTGGAGCAGTCGCAGCTCTCGCAGGAGGCCCGCGAGTCGCTGATCGTCAACCTGCTCACCGAGGACAACCTGCCCGGCTACCACCGCGCCATCGCCGAGGTGTTCGGCCGCGACGGCGCGTGGGGCACCTGGGTCAACCGGTGGACCGCCGAGGAGAACCGCCACGGCATCGTCATCCGCGACTACCTCACCGTCACCCGCGCCGTCGACCCGATCGCGCTGGAACGCGCCCGCATGAAGCACATGGAGGTCGGCTACGAGGCCGACCACGGCGACTCGTTCCTGCACGGCGCGGCGTACGTGTCGTTCCAGGAGCTGGCCACCCGCGTGTCGCACCGCAACACCGGCCGGGCGTCCGGCGACCCGGTCTGCGAGCAGATGCTCACCCGCGTCGCCGCCGACGAGAACCTCCACATGATCTTCTACCGGAACCTGCTGGGCGCGGCCCTGGAGGCGGCCCCGAACGCGACCATGCGGGCGATCACCGACGTGGTGAAGGGCTTCCAGATGCCCGGCCACAGCATCGACGGGTTCCTGCGCAAGTCCGTCGTGATTGCCAACGCGGGCATCTACGACCTGCGGCTGCACCACGACGACGTGCTGATCCCGGTGCTGCGCAAGTGGGACGTGTTCGACCGCACCGACCTGTCGGGCGACGGCGAGAAGGCCCGCGAGGAGCTGGCGGAGTTCCTGGAGGGGCTGGACGCCGCCGCGACCAGGTTCGAGACCCGGCGCGAGGAGCGCCGCGCCCGCCAGGCCGCGCGCCGGAACTGATTTTTCTCGGAACGACCTTGCCGGTTCCCGCGTCATAGGGGATATGGGGAAGCATCGGCGGCTCGGGGAGTACCGGCTGCTGGCCGAGATCGGCCGGGGGAGCACGGCCGTGGTCCACCTCGCCTTGGACCCCGTCGGCCGGGAGGTCGCGCTCAAGGAGCTCGACGCCGAGTTCGCGGCGGAGCCGGAGGCGCGGGGGCGCCTGGCCCGGGAGATGGCGGCGCAGGCCCGCGTCACCAACCACGCCTCCAGCCCGTACGTGACGCGGCTGCTGGACGGGCGCCTCGACGGCGACCACCCCTACATCGTCACGCAGTACGCGCCCGGCGTCCCGCTGGGCGACCTCGTGGACGCCTACGGGCCGCCGCGCGCCGAACGCCTGCTGCGGGTGGCGCGCGGCATGGCCCTCGGGCTGGCGTCGATCCACGACGCGGGCGTGGTGCACCGCGACGTGTCGCCCGGCAACGTGATCGTCCTCGGCGACCGGCCGATGCTGGTCGACTTCGGGATCGCGCTGCCGGCCGACGCCGAGCAGATCACCCGGCGCGGCATGGTGATCGGCACGCCCGCCTACCTCGCGCCCGAGCTGATCGAGGGCGGCAAGGCCACGCCCGCCGCCGACGTGTACGCCTGGGCGGCGACCCTCGCCCAGGCCGCGACGGGGCGCCCGCCGTTCGGCCGCGGCTCGCTGCACGGCGTCTGCTACCGCATCCTGCGCGGCCAGGCCGACCTGGACGGCGCGGCCGATCCGCTCGCGTCGCTGCTGCGGCGCGCCCTGGACCGCGACCCGGACCGGCGCCCGTCGGCCCGCTGGCTCGCGGGCGCCCTCGCCGACTGGACGGGCACCGCCGAACGCCCCCGGATCCCCGTCGCGGCACCGGCCGCGTGATGCCGGGGAGATCCACGGGGGACGGCGCGCGAGGGTAGGGTTTCGGAAACGACAAAGGGGGTCACCACGTCCGGGGACAGCTTCGGCCAGGATCGGATCGGGCACTACCGCCTGCTCCAGACGCTCGGCGAGGGCGGGATGGGCGTGGTGTACCTGGGGGCCGATCCCGAGGGCCGCAACGTGGCCGTCAAGGTGCTGCGGCCCGCCGTCGCGGGCGACGCGACGGCCCGCCGCCGCCTGGCGCGCGAGGTGGACTCGATGCGCCGCGTGCACAACCCGCACGTCGCCGAGATCCTCGACGCCGACGTCACCGCCGACCAGCCCTACATCGTCACCCAGTACGTGCCCGGCCGCACCCTTGAGGAGATCGTCGAGGAGTCCGGGCCGATGTCCGGCCAGGCGCTGCAGCGGCTGGCGGTCGGGCTGGCGTCGGCGCTGTCGGCGATCCACGGCGCGGGCATCGTGCACCGCGACCTCAAGCCCGGCAACGTGATGCTCGTGGACGGCGAGCCCGTCGTGATCGACTTCGGGATCGCGCAGGCCGCCGACGCGACCCGGCTCACCGCGACCGGCATGGTGATCGGCACCCCCGGCTACCTCGCCCCGGAGATCATCGAGGGCGAGGAGGCGGGCCCCTCCTCCGACGTGCACGCCTGGGCCGCGACGCTGGCCTACGCCGCCACGGGACGGCCGCCATTCGGCTCCGGCACCTTCGAGTCGATCTTCTACAAGATCATCAATAACACGCCGGACCTCGACGGCGTGCCCGAGCCGATCCTGCCGCTGCTGCGCGCCGCGATGTCCCGCCACCCCGCCGAGCGGCCCACCGCCGTCGACCTGGTGCAGCTGGCGCGGCGGGTCCAGGTCGAGGCGACCCTCACCGACCAGACGATGGTCGACCAGTTCCGGACGCGGCTGGAGGAGACCTCCCGGGACGCGGAGACGACCGCGCCCGACCACACCGCGTCGCGGGCGTTCACGATGCCGCCGCCGGAGCCGCCCGCCCCGGTGCCCGCACCGGTGCCCACCCCGGCCCCGCTCCAGCCCAAGGACTTCATGGGGCAGCTGCCCCCCGCGGCCCCGCCGCCGATGCCGCCGCCGGCGCCCGGACCGTTCGAGCGGTCCGGCGGCTACGAGCAGTACCGGCGCGCGCCCGCGCCGCTCACCGAGCCGCGCCCGCAGCCCGCGCCGCAGCCCGTGCCGCCGCCCGTCCCCTACGAGAACCCCTACCAGCAGGCCACCGGGCCGCGCCCCGAGCAGCGGCCGGGCGAGGAGACCACCCGCCGCGACGCCGACCGCGCCCCCGACCGGGAACGCCGCAAGCCCTACGGCTGGTACCGGGTGATGAGCCTGCTGGTGCTGGTCGCGCTGCTGGGTTTCGCCGGGATCGCGCCGCTGCTGGCCGTCGGCGTCACCGTCGTCGGCGTGCTGGTGCTGCGGACGGGCGACAAGGCCGCCCGGGGCATGGAGGGCAAACGCACCCGGCGCGGGCCGCGCGCCGGGGACGCGGTGGCGGCGGCGTTCAAGGCCCCGCTGCACCTGCCCGGCGCGGCCCTGGTCACCGCGCTGATCGCACCGCTCAGCCTGCTGGCCGGGGCGGTCCTGCTCGGGGTGCTGATGTTCGCCAAACCCGACCTGGGCGCCGCCACCGCCGTGTCCTACGCGTCGATGGTGGTGATCGCGCTGCTGTGCCTGGCCCCCGGCAGCGGGGCCCCGCGCCGCCAGCTCGCGCGGCTGTGGGGCGCGATCCTGCCGCGCGCCGAGGCGGCCGTGGCGGGCGTGCTGATCCTCGGCACGTTCGCGGCGGTGCTGGTGGTGCTGTCCCGGCAGGGCGAGCCGGACACCACGCCGCTGCCCGGTATGAGCCAGAGCCTGGAGGATCTGCGCGCCGACATCAAGGATCTGCTGTCGGGCGGCCTGCCTTTCATATAGGAGCCCGGTAGTGTGGCGAACCCTATGAGCGGGGAGCAGAGCCACCGAAACCACCGGAGTCCGCTGACCCGGCCCGCGCCCGGCACGCGCCGGGCCACCGACGCCGAGGGCCGGGACGTCGCGATCACCACGCCGCCGCCCGGCGCGCCGCGCCCGGACCTGGACCGGATGCGCGCGGTGCTCAGCCCCCACGTGGTGGACGTGCTGGACGGCGACCCCGACGCGGACCCGCCCTACGTGGTGTCGCGGCTCGTTCCCGGCCGCTCCCTCGCCACCGAGCTGGCGGAACGCGGCGCCCTGCGCGGCGCCGCGCTGCACCGCCTGGCGGCCGGCCTGGCCAGGGGCCTGGCGGCGATCCACCGGACCGGCCTGGCCCACGGCGCGCTCACCCCCGACACGGTCCTGCTCGTGGACGGCGCCCCGGTGATCGTCGAGTTCGGCCTCGCCCCCGGAACGCCCGCCGACGACGTCCACGCGTGGGCGACGACGGTGACGCTCGCCGCGACGCACTCGGGCGACCCCGTACCGCCCGGGTGGGAGCCGCTCCTCCACGCCGCCGCGTCCCCCGACCCGGCCACCCGTCCCTCGGCGACCGAGCTGGCCGAAGCCACGGCCGCCCTCCCCGCCCCGACCCCCACCTCGACACGGCCCCCCGCGATGACACACCCCTCCACGCCGGCCCAGACTCCCGCACCGGCCCAGCCCCCCATGCCGACCCGGCCTTCCGCGTCAGCGCAGCCTTCCGCGTCAGCGCAGCCTTCCGCGTCAGCGCAGCCTTCCGCGTCAGCGCAGCCTTCCGCGTCAGCGCAGCCTTCCGCGTCAGGGGAGGCTTCTGCGTCAGGGGAGGCTTCTCCTGCGGTGCGGAGCCCCATGGCGGCGCAGGCCGCCACGTCGGAGGCGGCTTCCGTGACGGTGCGGCCTTCCGCGCTGGAGGAGATCTTCGCGTCGGCGCAGAGCTCCACGACGGCGCAGCCCGCCGCGTCTGCGCGGGCTTCCGTGTCGGTGCGGCCCGCCGCGGCGGACGGGGCCGGGGACGCTGAGGACGACGACGCTCACGCGTTGGCCATCGCGTTGGGGTGGGCTCGGCTGCTGACGATGCTGGTCGTGGTGATCGCGGTCGGGGTGACCCTGGTCGTGCCGGTGCTGGGGCTGGTGTCCTCGGCGCTGGCGGTGACGGGGCTGCGCCTGATGCCCGGCGCCGGGAGCCGCCTGCCGGCGTTGGCGCGGGCGGCGGCGACGCTGCCGTACGCGGCGGTGTTCGCGGTGGGGGTGCCGCTGGGGCTGATGCTGCTGTCGGGCGTGGGCGTGATGGTGGACCCGCAGCGGGCGAGCGCGTTCGGCGCGGCGGCCGCCACGCTGGTGCTGTGGGCCGCGCCCGGCGTGCGCGGTCCGCGCCGCCGCCTGGAGGAGGCGTTCCTCGACCTCGCCGAGAGCCCGCCCCGGATCGCCGTGGCGGGCGTGGCGCTGGGCCTGCTGGCGTTCGCGGTGATCGTCGCCTCGGTCTCCTGGCACCCGAGCTTCACCCCGCTCTACGGCCTGCAGAGCACCGTGGAGAACACCCTGTCCCGCATCCAGATCTCCCTGCACTGAGGGGGCCGGACGACCCGTCGGGCGTGATCTGCGTCACTCCGGGATCGGGCGCGGCGCGGTCGTGAGGTGCGGGTTCGGCGTGGGTAGGGTCTCACCCACCTGGGATTTGCCTTCAGGCTACCCACGGGTAACATCTGCATTGCATGGCCGAGACAGGGACCCGGATCCGAAGGCGGTTCGGGTGTTTGGCAGGCTGTGCGGTGCGGAGCAGTTCAGCAACGCACCAGCCAGCGTCGACCCGCCATGGGCGGCGCCCCTCTTGCCGCTGCCCCCAGCGGCCGATTGAGTGCAGGGAGGTCGGCCACCGGCCATGAACATCGTCGTCTTGGTGAAGCAGGTTCCCGACACGGAGAGCCCGCGCAAGCTGAAGTCCGATGACAGCACGCTCGACCGCGCCGCGGCGGACGGCGTCATCAACGAGCTCGATGAGTACGCCATCGAAGAGGCGCTGCGCATCAAGGAGGCCCACGGCGGCGAGGTGACCGTCCTGACCATGGGTCCGGACAAGGCCACCGACTCCATCCGCAAGGCCCTGGCCATGGGCGCCGACAAGGCCGTGCACCTCGTCGACGAGGCCCTGGCGGGCTCGGACGCGCTGCAGACCTCGTACGCCATCGCCCAGGCCCTCGGCCAGACCGGCTACGACCTGGTCGTGCTGGGCTCGGAGTCCACCGACGCCCGCACCGGCGTGCTCGCCGCGATGCTCGCCGAGCGTCTCGGCGTCCCGCAGCTCTCGCTGGCCAACAAGGTCGAGATCGAGGGTTCCGCGATCAAGATCCAGCGGCAGACCGACTACGGCTACGACCGGGTCGAGGCGAGCCTGCCGGCGGTCGTGAGCGTCGTCGAGAAGATCAACGAGCCGCGGTACCCGTCGTTCAAGGGGATCATGGCGGCCAAGAAGAAGCCGGTCCAGAGCCTCGGCATCGCCGACGCCGGGATCGACGCCGGCCAGGTCGGCCTGGCCAACGCCGCCACCGAGGTCGTGGACTTCGCCGAGGCCCCGCCGCGTGCGCAGGGCCAGATCGTCACCGACGAGGGCGACGGCGGCGTGAAGGTCGCCGAGTTCCTCGCGTCGAAGAAGTTCGTCTGAGCGAGGAAGGGGACTGAAGAACGATGAGCGAGATTCTCGTCCTCGTCGACCACGTCGACGGTGAGGTCAAGAAGGTCACCCTCGAACTGCTGACGCTGGCCAACCGCCTGGGCGACGCCGCCGCGGTATGGGTGGGCGCGGGCTACGAGGGTTCCAAGGACAAGCTGGCCGAGTACGGCGCCAAGAAGGTCTACCTGGCCGCCGACGAGGAGCTGACCTCCTACGTCGTCGCCCCGAAGGCCGCCCTGCTGGCGCAGCTCGCCCAGGACAAGGGCGCGGCCGCCGTGCTCGTCGCCGCCACCGGCGAGGGCAAGGAGATCGCCGGTCGCCTGGCCGTCAAGCTGGGCACCGGCGTGCTGACCGACGTCGTGGACGTCGCCGAGGGCTTCGTCGCCGAGCACTCGATCTTCGGTGGCGCGATCGTCGCGCACGCCAAGGTCAAGGAGGGCACCCCGGTCATCGCCGTCCGCCCGAACTCCATCGCGCCCGAGGCCGCCCCGGCGACCCCGGCCGAGGAGCAGGTGTCGGTGGCGCTGTCGGACACCGACAAGGCCGCCAGGATCGTGGAGCGGGTCGTCGAGGAGAAGGGCGAGCGCCCCGACCTGACCGAGGCCGCGATCGTCGTCTCGGGTGGCCGCGGTGTCGGCTCCGCCGAGAACTTCAAGATCATCGAGGGCCTGGCCGACTCGCTCGGCGCGGCCGTCGGCGCCTCCCGCGCCGCGACCGACGCCGGCTGGTACCCGCACCAGTTCCAGGTCGGCCAGACCGGCAAGACGGTGTCGCCGCAGCTGTACATCGCGGCCGGCATCTCCGGCGCCATCCAGCACCGGGCCGGCATGCAGACGTCCAAGACGATCGTCGCGATCAACAAGGACGCCGAGGCCCCGATCTTCGAGCTGGTCGACTTCGGCGTGGTGGGCGACCTGTTCCAGATCGTCCCGCAGCTCACCGAGGAGATCAACAAGCGCAAGTGACGCGCTGATCGCCCGACGGAACGTCCCGCCCCGGCCTGCGGCTGGCCGGAGCGGGACGTTCCGTTTTTTGCGCGAACACCTACAATTCGCCGAAAACTCTCTTTTCTCCTCAGGCCCGAAGGACCCCCGCCTTGTCCCAGCCGCCCCTGCCCCCGTGGACGCCGCAGCCGGCCACCTTCCCCCGGATGGCCAGGCTCTTCGACTCGGTGCCGCCGGGCGGCCGCCCCGTCGTGCAGCGCCCGCCCGTCCCGCTGCACGAGCGCGACGCGCTGCTGACCTACCTCAAGCAGGCGCCGGTCGTGCTGTCGGCGCGCGGTTTCGACGAGGACCTGATGGACCCGTCGCGGCCCGCCGAGGTGCCGATGACGTTCCACACCGACGGGATCTGGGTCTGGCCCGGCTCGGCGGTCTACTACCTGCGCGTGCACAACGTCCCGCCGGACCCGGAGCTGCTCGCCCACATCCGCGCCCGCGGCTTCCGCGTCCCGCCGGTGCCGGAGGAGGCCAGGGAGGCGGCCGTCAGGGTCGCCACCGGGCAGGCCGAGGAGCCCGCCCCGGCCCCGCCGCCGCTCCCGGCCCCCGAGCCGCCCGGCCCCGGCGCGGATCCGCCGCCGGCCCCGCCCGCGCCGTCCCGGAAGCGGGGCCGCCGCGCCATCGCGGGCTGCCTGGCCGTCGTCCTCGTCGTCGGGCTCTTCCTGGGCTTCCGCGGCCTGCGGACCGTCCTGAAGAAGGGGCTGGACGACGACGGCCGTCCGGCGGGCAACAGCGCCCCCTACACCCCGCCGTCCCCGGCCGCCACCCCCGGGACGTCCCCGCCGGCCGACGCGCGCCGCGCGGTGGTCACCTCGCTGCCGCCGCTGTGCGGTGTGGTGAAGCGCGTCCTGCCCGCCAAGGCGCGGGGAACGCGGATGGAGCCGAACCCCGCCGACGGCGCGGACCGCCGGTTCTGCCGCTGGCGCGCCCTCAACGCGCGCTTCGCCCGCAACCTGGAGGTCAGCGTCGACGCCCACGGCCGCGGCCCCGCCAAGGCCGACGGGCCGGCGCGCGCCGCCGCGGAGCACCGCCGCGACCGGGCCCGCGCCGCCACCCCCGGGATCTACGCCGGGCGCGCGGCCGTTCCGGGGCTCGGCGACGAGGCGTACTCGGCCGCCCACGCCGTCACGATCCACCGGGGCCCGGACCCGAGGACGGCGATCGCGTTCCGGACGCGGGGCGCCGAGGTCGGGGTGCGCGAGGGCAACGTCACCGTCCGGGTGATCTGGTCCCTCGCCGACGGCTACCAGCGCGGGGGCCGGGTGCTGGACGGCACCTACCCCCGCTACTCCGTCGCGCGGGCCGAGGCGCTCGCCGTCGCCCGCGCGGTCCTGGCCCGCCTCGGCTAGGACACCGCCTTCACCACCTCCGGGTCCACCAGGCCGGTGAGCCCGGTGTAGGGGAGGACCACGTCGGCCTTGCCGCAGGCCGTCGTCTCTCCGAGGGCGGTCATGTTCACCAGGAACTCCAGGCCGCCGCGCTGGAGCACCACGTGCACCGCGGGCTGGGGCGGCTCGAACGCGCGGCGGGTGAGACGCGGCAGGGTCGCCCGCAGGCAGCTGTCGATGTCGGCGCCGTTCTTGAGCCGGGTGGCCAGGGTGCCCAGACCCTTGGCCTCGAACGCGGCGGGCGTGAGGATCCGCGTCACCGGCACCGCCTGGCCCGTCCCCAGATCCACGGTGACCGACAGCGGGCTGCTCCAGGTCGGGTGCGACAGCGTCGGCGAGTCCAGCGTGACGTCGTAGCGGACCGACAGGTAGCGGGGACCGCCGGTGCGGACCGCCGCCTTCACCCGGGAGACCGACGGCCTGGCGCCCGGCTGCGCCGCCAGGCTCCGCTCGTAGTACCTGCGGCGTTCCTCCAGCGGCGCGCGCAGCGCCTCGTTGATCCGCCGGGCGAGCGCCGGTTCGCCGCCGCGGACCTGGACGAGCTGCCCGGCCGTGCTGAGCGGCACCGATCCCTGCGTGCCCTGCTGGTAGGAGGCGAGCTGGACCGACAGCGGCGCGACGGGCGGGCGCCCCGGCCCGTCGTCGGCGGCGACGTAGACGGCCGCGCCCCCGGCGGCGGTCGCGGCGATCACCCCGCCCGCCACGGCGGCCCCGGCCTTGGTGCCCACCACCCCCAGCACGCCCTTGCCCGCCCCGGCGGCGACCGCCCCGGAAGTCCCGGCCCCGGCGCCCGCCCCGGCCGTGCCGAGCCCGAGCGCCGTCAGCGGGAACAGCGCCGCCAGCGCGGCGGCGGCCCCGGCCAGCGTCCGCACCCCGCGCGCCTCCCAGTCCGAGCCGTAGGCGGCCGCCGCGACCGACTCCAGCTCGGCCACGAACGCCTTGGCGCCGTGCGGCCGGTCCCACGGGTTCTTGGCGAGGCCGCGCGCCACCAGCGGGCGCAGCGGCTCGGGCAGCGTCTCCACCGGGACCGGCGCGGTGAGGTGGTGGTTCATCAGCACGGCCGGGCTGTCGGCGGCGAACGGCCGGCGCCCCGTCACGCACTCGAAGAACACGCAGGTCGCGGCGTACACGTCGGTGGCGGGGGAGGCGGGCTCGGAGCGCCACTGCTCGGGGGCCATGTAGACCGGCGTCCCGGAGCGGCCCGCCTCGCCCGCGTCCACGGCGATGCCGAAGTCGATGAGCTTGCTCAGCCCGTCACCCCGGACGATCACGTTGGCGGGCTTGTAGTCGCGGTGCACGATGCCCAGCTCATGGGCGGCGGCCAGGCCCAGCAGCGACCCCTTCAGCACCGTCAGCGCGGCCTCGGGCGCCAGCGCGCCGTGCTCCTCCAGCACCCGCCGCAGCGCGACGCCGTCGACCGCCTCCATCACGATCGCGGCGCCCTCGGGCGTCTCCACCAGGCCGTACAGCCCGGCGACGTAGGGGTCGCGGAGCCGTTGCAGCAGCCGCGCCTCCTCCCGGAAGCGCTCCCGGAACGCCGCGTCGCCGTTCAGCCGCTCGGCCAGGTACTTGATCGCGGCGGTGCGTCCGGTCGCGTCGTGCCGGGCCAGCACCACCCGTCCCTGCGCGCCCTCGCCCAGCGTCCGCAGCTCGGTGTAGCCGGGAACCCGCCACATGACGCCCCCTCGTCCGAAGATTCCAAAGGGCGTTTATATCGGACAGGCCGGTCATGCGGAACGGCGTGTCACCCCCTCGTGATGGAGGTGACACGCCGCGTTCGCGCGTGAGGTGGGACGGGTCAGGCCGCGACCGGCTCGGCCTCGGGGTTGAGGCGCACCGCGTCGCCCTCGTCGCCGATGACCCGCGCGGCCACGTCGTGGCCCGCGTCCAGCGGCAGGAACCGGGTGGACAGCGCGATCAGCAGGGACAGGACGATCACGATGCCGACGCCGACGCGCAGCGAGGTCGCGTCCGCCAGGAACCCGACCACGACCGGGCCGAGCAGCAGGCCGCCGTAGCCCATCGCGCCGACCTGGGCGACCGCCGCGGCGGGCCGTCCGGGCGCGGCGGTCCCGGCCAGCGACATGGTGGTGGGGACGATCGTGCAGACCATCACGCCGGTGACGAAGAACCCGCCCAGCGCGACCCACGCCGACGGGGCGGTCACCACGATCGCCATGCCCACCGCGGTGCCGACGCCGGAGGAGACCAGCAGCGCGCGGGTGCCGAGGCGCACCCGGACGTGGTCCCCGGCCAGCCGCCCGAGCAGCATCGCCAGCTCGAACACCGGGTAGCCGAGCGCCGCCAGGGCCTCGCCGGAGCCCAGCTCGTCGGCCAGCAGCATGCCGCTCCAGTCGGCGATGGTGCCCTCGGCCATGAACGCGATGAACCCCAGCACGCCGATCAGGTACACGACGGCGGGCAGCTTGGCGCGGCCCCCGCCGGCGGAGGCGGCGGGCGCGACCGGGTCCGGCAGGTAGGTGCGGCCCAGCAGCAGGCCGACCGGCAGCACGGCGGCGGCCGCCACCAGCACGGTCGCGGTGTGGCCGAGCCCGGCGGCGGCGGTGGCGACGCCGACCAGCCCGCCGCTCATCGCGCCCACGCACCAGCCCGCGTGCATCCCGTTCAGCACCGGGCGGCGGTAGGCGTGCTCGACCACCGAGCCCTGCGCGTTCATCGCGATGTCGACGACGCCGAACGCCATCCCGAACGCCGCCACCGCCACCAGCAGCGTCCCGAACGACGGGGCCAGCGCCACCGAGCCGAACGCCACCGCCGCCAGCGGCAGCGACCAGCGCAGCACCGTGCGGCTGCCGAGCCGCGCCATCACGCCGCGCAGCCCCTGCATGGCCACGATCGCGGCCAGGCCCCAGACGAGGAGCACGACGCCGACCTCGCTCTTGCTCACGCCGAACTTGTCCGCCAGCGCGGGCATGCGGGAGACCCACACACCACAGAGCAGACCGGCCAACGCGAAGGTCAGGAACGTGCCCAGTCGAGCGCGGAACAGCATCGTTCACCTCTTTCTCTCTCGGCGGGGCCGTGGCCCCGGCTTACGGGTCGGGTCCGGGCACGGGGGCGTCCCGGAACGGCGCCGCACGCGGGGGCGCGTGCGGCGCGGGCATCGGATGGGCGCCGTGTGGCCCGGCGCGGGGCGTGATGGAACGCTCCAGGCCCGTGACGGGCGCGGAGGCGCGTTGTCGGTCGTCAGAAGGGAGCGCGGAGCCGGGTGAGGGTCCGCCTCAGCCGGGCGGGCTGTCCAGCAGGGCCAGCAGCCGTCGCCTGAGCGCGGCGAACTGCTCCCCGTCGTACAGCTCCGGGGCGTGGCTCACCACTTCCCACAGGCCCTCGGCCGCCAGCCGGACGACCATCTGCCCGACGGGGTCCTCGCCGCACGGCTGCTTGTGCCAGCGGGCCATCGCGCCGTTCAGCGGCTCGGCCAGCTCGGGGTCGGTGGCCGCGGCCGTGATGGCCGACCAGCGCCGGTACGCGCGGGCCTCCCCGGCCAGGATCTCGAACGTGGCCTCGACGTAGGCGCGGGTGTAGGAACCCGGCGTGCCGTCGTCGAACGAGGCGATCAACGCGTCGAACTCGTCGATCACCCGCGAGACCATCGCCTTGACCAGCGCTTCCTTGGTGGGGAAGTGGTAGAGCAGACCGCCCTTGCTGACCCCCGCGCGGTCGGCGACCGCGTTCAGGGTGAGCGCCTGGGTGCCCTGCTCGGAGAGCAGGGACTCGGCGGCGTCGAGCAGGGCGTCCTTCTTCATGACTTCTTAACTGTACCGACCGGACGGTACAGCTCGCAACCGGAGTGATCTACGTCTCCCCAGGTCAGGGGGTGCTTATCGGTGGTGGCGACTCCCCCCGACAGCGCGCGGCCGGGCGCGGATAATGTGGGGCGCGTGGTGACCTACCTCGACCATGCGGCGACGACCCCGATGCTGCCGGAGGCCATCGCGGCGATGACGGAGGAGATGGGGCGTCTCGGCAACCCCTCCTCCCTGCACGCCGCCGGCCGCCACGCCCGCCGGGTGGTGGAGGAGTCCCGCGAGGTGATCGCCGAGACGTTCGGCGCGCGGCCCAGCGAGGTGGTGTTCACCTCCGGCGGCACCGAGGCCGACAACCTGGCCGTCAAGGGCCTGTACTGGGCCCGCCGCGCCGCCGACCCGGCCCGGGTGCGCGTGCTGGCCTCGGCCGTGGAGCACCACGCCGTGCTGGACGCGGTGCACTGGCTCGCCGACCACGAGGGCGCCCGCGTGGAGTGGCTGCCGGTCGACGGGCTCGGCCGCGTTCGCCCCGACGCCCTCCGGGAGGCGCTCGGCGACGGCTCCGACGTGGCGCTGGCCACAGTCATGTGGGCCAACAACGAGGTCGGCACCGTCCAGCCCGTCGCCGAGCTGGCCGCCGTCGCCCGCGAGTGCGGCGTGCCGTTCCACACCGACGCCGTCCAGGCCGCCGGGCACCTGCCGGTCGACTTCGCCGCCACCGCCGCCAAGTCCCTCGCGCTCAGCGGCCACAAGATCGGCGGTCCGGTCGGCGTGGGCGCGCTGCTGCTGGCCAAGCCCGACCGGGAGGTCGGCGGCGACCCGGTCCCGATCCTGCACGGCGGCGGGCAGGAGCGCGACGTGCGCTCGGGCACCCTGGACACCCCCGCCATCGCGGGCCTGGCGACGGCGGTGCGGCTGGCGGCCGAGCGCCGGGTGGAGGAGGCCCGCCGCCTCACCCGGCTCCGCGACCGGCTCATCGAGCAGGTCCGCAAGGCCGTCCCCGACGCGATCCTCAACGGCGACCCCGACGACCGCCTGCCCGGCAACGCCCACTTCTCCTTCCCCGGCTGCGAGGGCGACGCGCTGCTGATGCTGCTGGACGCCAGGGACATCGCCTGCTCGACGGGCTCGGCCTGCTCGGCGGGGGTGTCGCAGCCCAGCCACGTGCTGCTGGCGATGGGCGCCGACCCGGCGCGGGCGCGCGGCTCGCTGCGGTTCACGCTGGGCCACACCTCCACCGAACGGGACGTCGCGGCGCTGGCCGAGGCGATCGGCCCGGCCGTCGAACGCGCCCGCCGCGCCGGACTTTCCTGACCTTTCCCGACGTTTGCCGCCTTTCTCCTCGGGCACATGCCGTCCGTCTCAGAGGAGGTCATGATGGCGTCGAACGTCGTCGGGGGCGGCGCGCGCCGGGCCGGGCGCGAGGTCACCGGAAGCCGCTGGTTCCACCGGATGTCGCGCGCCGGGCTGGTCGCCCACGGGGTGATGTACCTGCTGGTCGGGTGGATCGCGGTGCAGATCGGGCTGGGCGACGGCGGCCGGGAGGCCGACAAGAGCGGCGCCCTGCAGACCGTCGCCGAGCAGCCCGCCGGGAAGTTCCTGCTGTGGCTGCTGGCGGTCGGGTTCGCGGGGCTGGCGCTGTACTGCCTGGCCGAGGCGGCCTTCGGGCAGCCCATCCCGGAGGGGCACAAGCCGCGCAAGCGGCTGTCCTCGCTCGGCCGCGCGGTGCTCTACGTCGTCGCGTGCGCGGGGATCGTGTCGTTCGTGATGGGGCGGGGCAGCAGCTCCAGCGACGACCAGTCCCGGTCGTTCACCGGCCGGGCGATGGCCGAGCCCGGCGGGCGGTGGCTGGTGATGGCGATCGGGCTGGCGTTCGTCGCCTGGGGCGTGTACGCCATCTCCTCGGCGGTGCGCCGGAAGTTCATGAAGATCCTGCGCACCGGGCAGATGAGCGCCCACACCCGCCGCGTCGTGCAGGCCCTGGGCGTCGTCGGGGGAGTGGCGCGCGGCCTGGTCGCCTGCGGCATCGGCGCGTTCCTGGTCTACGCGGCGCTGTCGGCCGACTCCGACAAGGCCAAGGGGCTCGACGGGACACTGCGCGAGTTCGCCTCCACCCCGGCCGGGCCGTGGCTGCTGGTCGCCGTGGCCGTGGGGCTGCTGACGTACGGCGTGTACGCGTTCGCCGAGGCCCGCTACCGGAAGGTGGAGGCGGTCCGCTAGGGGCGTTCACGTCGGCGTGACGTCGGCGGTGACGGGGACCTGCGGTACGGCGGTGTTGGTGACCACGGCCAGGTCGTGTCCGTCGCGCGTGGGGCGCCACTGGCCGCCGATCAGCGGGACCAGCGCGATGTTGGGGGCGGGCCCGCGCGTCCAGTCCAGGGTCCCGGCGATGGTGTCGACGCGGGCCCGGGCGATCGTCCTGGCGACGGACGCGGGCTGGGCCGGGTCGTCGGCGTGGGCCAGGGCGTGGTGGGCGACCTCGACCAGGGCGTGCGCCAGCCCCAGGGGTTGCAGCCAGGGGCCGCCGGTGGCGTCCCGGTAGGCGACGGCCAGCTCGGCGGCGGTGGTCCCGTCCAGCGAGGAGCGGTGGGGATGGCCGGGCGTCCAGTACACCAGCGTGGCCACGCGGGCGTCGGCCAGGTCGCCCCGCGCCTTCCCGGCATGGGGATAGGCCAGCCAGCGCGAACAGGTGATCAGCCGCGGCGCGGCCTTCGCCCGGCGCGCCTGGCGGTGGAACAGCCCCAGGTCGGTGGCGGTGGCGGCGCTGGTGACGACGTCGACGCCGGTACGGCGCAGGTGCTCGATGGCGGGACCGAAGTCGGCGGCCGGCTCCCGGTAGCCGCCGGGATCGACTAGCCGGTGCCCGCGGCGGGCCGCGGCCGGGACGAACCCGTGGCGGTCGTGGCGCAGCAGCCGCCCCTGGAGGTCGTCGTTCCACAGGCAGCCGACCGTGGGAGCGCCGTCGAGGCGTTCCCAGATGTCGGCGAACACGGTGGCGATGTCGTCCAGCCCCCAGGCGAAGTGGTACGTCCAGTCGAACCGGTGACCGATGTCGTCGGCGCGCGAGTACACGTACGCCTGCCAGGGGAAGGTCGTCGACACGCACGGCACGCCCCGCCGCTCGCAGGCGTCGGCGACCGCGGGCAGCACCCGGGTGCCCGCCATGGTGATCACGACGTCGGCGCGGTCGCGCTCCACCAGGTCCCGGACGGCCCGGCGCGCCCCGTCGGGGTCCGAGCGGCTGTCGCGCACCGCGAACCGCAGCGCGCGACGGCGCCCCGCGCCGCCGACCGACGTCAGGTGCGGCGCCAGCCGGTCGACGACGAACGCCAGCGGATCACCCAGCGTGGACAGGCGGCCGGTCCGCGGCACCACCGCCCCGATGCACAGCGAGCCGTCCGGCCCCATCCCGCACCTCCGTGACCTGCGTCGACACGACATCACCAAGAGTAGCCAAGCGAATACCCACGGTGAATGCCGGGTCGTCCAGGTCACCCTGGCCGGGTGGTGACGGGGCTCATGGCAGGTAGGGCGCCAGGACCCGCCAGCTGGGGTCGGCCACCGAGACGACCTTGCCCTTGCCCTCCGACCAGGACGCCGCCAGCTGGTCCAGCCGGGCCACCACGCCCGAGTCCGGGTCGGCGTACAGGTGGTAGACGCGCAGCCCGTCGCCGGTCTCCTTGGCCGCCAGCACGACCCCGTCCAGCGCCGCGATCTTCTTCTCGAACCTGCGCAGCGCCCCCGCGGACGGCTCGACCGGCAGCCGGTCGGGGTTGGAGTTGGCGTACGGCAGGCTCACCGACACGTGCAGGTCGTGCAGCGGGAAGTCCTGGCGGTGCAGCGGGAACCGCACCTCCAGCCGGGAGGGGTGCCCGCGCGGCGTGCGGCCCTCGCCGGTCAGCCAGGCGGCCTCCTCGAACGGCTCGGCGATCTGCTCCACCACCACCGGCAGCATCGACGGCGGCAGCGCGTCCACCGGCGCCTCCATCGCGATGGTCACCTCGCCGACCCAGCGCGCCACGTCGTCCTCGCCGAGCGCCCAGTACAGGACGTGCAGCGCGACCTGGAGCTGCTGCTCCTCGGGCACGAACAGGAAGTCGGGGTGGTAGGCGGTGACGTGCACGCGGGCCTGGGCGGCGTCGGCGCGCAGCCCCAGCTTCACGTACTCCAGGTCGAACTCGTGGTCGCCGAGCACCAGGTTCTGGGCGAGCATCTCGTGGTCGGCCTGCCGCGCCGCGAAGAACCGCCACCCGGCGGTGTCGCGCGGGGCGGCGCGCAGCCAGCGTTCGGCCAGGCCGCGCAGCCCGGGGTCGCCGCCGCCGGTGAGCGTCAGCGTCGGCGCGCGGTCGTCGGCGCCGCCGATCTCCCACTGCAACTCCGGATCGATCTTCTGGACCCGGGAGGTGAGCTCGTCGACCAGGTCGGCGGGCAGTTCCTCGGCGG
This sequence comes from Actinomadura kijaniata NBRC 14229, assembly GCF_001552175.1. GTDB lineage: Bacteria > Actinomycetota > Actinomycetes > Streptosporangiales > Streptosporangiaceae > Spirillospora > Spirillospora kijaniata. Next base: position 42,124 of record NZ_BCQR01000053.1, on the reverse strand, counting down.
GGTGGTCGTCGGGACCGGGCGCGGCGCTCAACGCGGCCTCGATCCGCGGGCGGGCCTGGACCCACCACTCCCAGAACTCGGTGATGGCAGGAAGCGCGGCGGAGGAGGACGCCTCGCGCGGGCGGCGGAAGATTCCCATAGCGGGGAACATCGTACGCGGAAGATACGCTGGGAGGACTATGACTCTGCGCGTACTGGCCGCCATGTCGGGCGGCGTCGACTCGGCGGTGGCGGCCGCCCGCGCCGCCGAGATGGGGTACGACGTCACCGGCGTCCACATGGCCCTGTCCAGCAACCCCCAGTCCTACCGGACCGGCGCGCGCGGCTGCTGCACCCTGGAGGACTCCCGGGACGCGCGCCGCGCCGCCGACGTGATCGGCATCCCGTTCTACGTGTGGGACCTGGCCGAACGCTTCCACCAGGACGTGGTGGAGGACTTCGTCAGCGAGTACGCCGCCGGGCGCACCCCCAACCCGTGCCTGCGCTGCAACGAGAAGATCAAGTTCGAGGCGCTGCTGGACCGGGCGCGGGCACTGGGGTTCGACGCGGTCTGCACCGGCCACTACGCCCGCTGGGACGGCGCGACGCTGCGGCGCGGCGTGGACCACGGCAAGGACCAGTCCTACGTGCTGGCGGTCTGCACGCCCGAGCAGCTCGCGCACGCGATCTTCCCGCTGGGCGACACCACCAAGGCCGACATCCGCGCCGAGGCCGAGCGGCGCGGCATCCAGGTCGCGGCCAAGCCCGACAGCCACGACATCTGCTTCATCGCCGACGGCGACACCCAGGCGTTCCTGGCCGAGCGCCTCGGCCGGGCCCCCGGCCCGATCGTCGACCTGGACGGCAACCGGGTCGGCGAGCACGAGGGCGCCTACGGCTTCACGATCGGGCAGCGCAAGGGCCTGCGGCTGGGACGGCCCGCGCCGGACGGCAAGCCGCGCTACGTGCTGGACATCTCCCCGGTGGACAACACCGTCACCGTCGGGCCGCGCGAGGCGCTGGACGTCGACGAGATCGCCGCCGAGCGGCCGGTGTGGCTGGGCGAGCCCCCGGCCGGGCCGATCGGCTGCCAGGTGCAGCTGCGCGCGCACGGCGAGGTGTACGACTGCGTCGCCGAGCCCGCCGCCGCGGGCCTGCGGATCCGGCTGGCGTCCCCGGCCAAGGGCGTGGCCGCCGGTCAGGCCGCCGTGCTGTACGAGGGCGACCGGGTGCTCGGCTCGGCGACGATCTCCGAGGCCGTCCGCGTGACGGCCGGGGCGGAGTGAGCGCCCGCCACCGCGTGCCGGTATCTTCCCAGTCCCCCTGAGACCTGGAGGAACACCCGTGGATTTCGGCGTCTCGACGTTCGTGACCGACGAGGGCATCGGCCCGGCGGCGCTCGGCCGCGCGCTGGAGGAGCGCGGCTTCGAGTCGCTGTTCCTGGCCGAGCACACCCACATTCCCGCCAGCCGGGAGACCCCGTGGCCGGGCGGCGCGGAGCTGCCGCGCCACTACTACCGGACGCTCGACCCGTTCGTGGCGCTCGCCGCGGCGGCGGCCGCGACCGGGCGGCTGAAGGTCGGCACCGGCATCGCGCTGGTCATCCAGCGCGACCCGATCATCCTGGCCAAGGAGGTCGCCTCGCTGGACCTGGTCTCCGGCGGGCGCGCGATCCTCGGCGTCGGCGCGGGCTGGAACCGCGAGGAGATGCGCAACCACGGCACCGACCCCCGGACCCGGATGCGGCTGCTGCGCGAGCGCGTCCTCGCGGTCAAGGAGCTGTGGACGAAGGAGGAGGCCGAGTTCCACGGCGAGTTCGTGGACTTCGACCCGGTGTTCTCCTACCCCAAGCCGGCGCAGGACCCGCACCCGCCGGTGCTGGTCGGCGGGTCGGGGCCGACGACGTTCGACCGGGTCGTCGAGTTCGGCGACGGCTGGATGCCGATCCTGGGCCGCGGCACCGAGGACCTGCCCGCCCAGATCAAGGAGCTGCGCGACCGCGCCGGACGGTACGTGCCGGTGTCGGTGTTCGGCGTGGTGCCCAAGGCCGAGATCGTCGCCGAGCTGGAGGCGGCCGGGGTGGACCGGGTGCTGTTCAACCTGCCGACCGAGCCGGAGGCGGAGACCCTGGCCCGCCTGGACCGGATGGCGGAGCTCGTCTGAGCTCGTCTGAGCCGGTCATGGGCCGGTCGCCGATAGGGTTCCGGGCGTGACGACGACGAGTTTTCCGTGGGGACCCGGGGCCGCGACCGGGGTCGGCTCCCATCCGGGGACCGACCCCGCCGAAGCGCTCCGGGTCGTGCTCGGCGAGCTGCCCGAGCTGCCGTACCTGCCCGAACTCCCCGACCGGGGACCCGGCGCCGACATGATCGGCCGCGGCGCCGGGCTCCTGGTCGAGCTGCCGGTCCACCTGGAGCCGTCGGGGTGGCGCCTCTCCGACCGCCCCGGCCGCGACACGCGGCGGGCGCTGGACCACCTGGCCCGCGACCTGGACGCGCTGGAGGAACTGGCGGGCGGGCACGACGGCCCGTTCAAGATCCAGGTGGCGGGGCCGTGGACGCTGGCCGCGGGCATCGAGCTGCGCGGCGGCGACCGGGTGCTGCGCGACCCCGGCGCGGTGCGCGACCTGGCCGCGTCGCTGGCCGAGGGCGTCGCGGCGCACGTCGCCGAGGTGCGGCGGCGGATCCCGAGGGCGTCGCTGCTGCTCCAGATCGACGAGCCCGCGCTGCCCGCCGTCCTGGCCGGGCGGATCCCGACGGCCAGCGGGTTCTCGCGGCTGCGCGCCGTGGAGGCCCCGATCGCCGAGGAGGCCCTGCGGCAGGTGATCGAGAAGGCCGGGGACGCGTTCCCGGTCGTGCACTGCTGCGCCCCCGACGCCCCCTACCGGCTGCTGCGCGGCGCGGGCGCCAAGGCGATCTCGGTGGACCTGCGGATGGTGCCCGAACGCGCCGACGACGCGGTGGGGGAGACCATCGACGCCGGGGTCGGGCTGTTCCTGGGGGTCGTCCCGGGCACGGACACGGCGCTGCCGGCGCTCCAGCGGACCGGCGAGCCGGTGCGGGAGCTGTGGCGCAGGCTCGGGTTCCCGCCCGCGCGGCTCGCCCGGCAGGTCGTCCTCACCCCGGCGTGCGGGCTGGCGGGGGCCTCGCCCCGGTACGTCAGGGCCGCCCTGAAACGCTGCCACGAGACGGCCCGGATGCTCTACGAAGCGGCCGGGTAGGGGGCGCGGCGCGGGTCGTAATGTCGGTGGTACCGGCGAGAATGGGCCCATGACCACGAGCGAAGGTGTCCCCCAGAAGTCGGCGCAGACGGACGCGGCGAAGCGGCACGCCGAGCTGGCCGAGCGGATCGACGAGGCGAACTACCGCTACTACGTGCTCGACCAGCCGACGCTGAGCGACGCCGACTACGACCGGCTGATGCGCGAGATCCAGGCGCTGGAGGCCGAGTACCCCGAGCTGGTCACCCCCGACTCGCCCACCCAGCGGGTCGGGGCGCCGATGGTCACCGAGTTCGCGACCGTCGAGCACGTCGAGCGGATGCAGAGCCTCGACAACGCGATGGACGCCGACGAACTGCTGTCCTGGGACCAGCGGGTGGTCCGGGAGGTCGGCGAGGTCGCGGGCTACCTGTGCGAGCTGAAGATCGACGGCCTGGCGGTGTCGCTGGTCTACGAGAACGGCAGGCTCGTGCGCGGCGTCACCCGCGGCGACGGCCGCACCGGCGAGGACATCACGCTCAACGTCCGCACCATCGAGGCGATCCCGACCCAGCTCTCCGGCTCCGGCTGGCCCGAGCTGCTGGAGGTCCGCGGCGAGGTGTTCCTGCCCGTCGCGCGGTTCGAGGAGGTCAACGCCGAGCAGGCGGAGATGGGCGAGAAGGTCTTCGCCAACCCGCGCAACGCCGCCGCCGGGTCGCTGCGGCAGAAGGACCCGAGCGTCACCGCCCGCCGCAGGCTCAGCATGCTCGTCCACAGCTTCGGCGCCTGGCGCGGCGGCAAGCAGCCCGACAGCCAGTCCGAGGCGTACGAGACCATGCGGGAGTGGGGCCTGCCGATCAGCGACCGCTACAAGGTCGTCGGCGGGCTGGAGGCCGTGCGCGAGTACATCGCCCACTACGGCGAGAACCGCCACGAGCCCGAGTACGAGATCGACGGCGTGGTCGTCAAGGTCGACCAGTTCGCGTTGCAGCGCCGCCTGGGCTCCACCTCGCGCGCGCCGCGCTGGGCGATCGCCTGGAAGTACCCGGCCGAGGAGGTCAACACCAGGCTCCTCGACATCAAGGTGGGCATCGGCCGTACCGGGCGCGTCACCCCCTACGGCGTGATGGAGCCGGTCAAGGTGGCCGGGTCCACGGTGGCCTACGCCACGCTGCACAACGCGGGCGAGGTCAAGCGCAAGGGCGTGCTGATCGGCGACACGGTTGTGCTGCGCAAGGCGGGCGACGTCATCCCCGAGATCGTCGCGCCCGTGACGGACCTGCGCGACGGCTCCGAGCGCGAGTTCACCATGCCCGCGCACTGCCCCGAGTGCGGCACCGAGCTCGCCTACGAGAAGGAGGGCGACGCCGACATCCGCTGCCCCAACGCCCAGTTCTGCCCGGCGCAGCTGCGCGAGCGGCTGTTCTTCCTGGCCAGCCGCAAGGCCCTGGACATCGAGGCCCTGGGGTACGTGGGCGCGACGGCGCTGACGCAGCCGCTGGAGCCCGGCGAGCCGCCGGTCCGCAACGAGGGCGACCTGTTCCACCTGACCGTGGAGCAGCTGCTGCCGATCCGCACCGTGGTGCGCGAGCAGCGCACCGGCGTCCCCAGGATCGACCCGAAGACCGGCGAGGAGAAGGTCGTCACGTTCTTCGCCAACGCCGACGGCGAGCCGAAGAAGATCGTCGAGGTGCTGTTCGAGGAGCTGGAGAAGGCCAAGGCCCAGCCGTTGTGGCGGGTGCTGGTGGCGCTGTCGATCCGGCACGTCGGCCCGGCCGCGGCGCAGGCCCTGGCCCGCGAGATGGGCTCGATCGACGCGATCCGCGGCGCCACCGAGGAGGAGCTGGCCGCCGTCGAGGGCGTCGGCCCGACGATCGCCGCCTCCATCAAGCGCTGGTTCGAGGTGGACTGGCACCGGGAGATCGTCGAGAAGTGGGCCGCCGCCGGGGTGCGGATGGCCGACGAGGGGTTCGACGCGCCGCGGCCGCTGGAGGGCGTCACCGTCGTGATCACCGGTTCGCTGGAGGGCTTCAGCCGCGACTCGGCCACCGAGGCCGTGCAGAACCTCGGCGGCAAGGTCTCCGGCTCGGTGTCCAAGAAGACCGGTTTCGTGGTCGTCGGCGACAGTCCCGGCTCCAAGTACGACAAGGCCGTCAAGCTCGGAGTGCCGGTCCTCGACGAGGGGGGGTTCCGGGTGCTGCTCGACCAGGGGCCGGATGCGGCCAAAAACGTAACCCTGCGCGGGGACGAATGACGGCCCGTGTTCGTTGCCCAGATGACCAGCGAGTAGTTACCTAACGGTACGGTATGGCTACCCTTTGGTAGGATCGCGACACGGATTGGGCATAACGGATTGTAGGCAATCGGTTTCGCGAAGTTGAGCAAAGGTCGTACTCTCCCTGTCATCACAGGTCCCCCCGAACCTCTTGAGATGGTGATGAAGGACCCGAACAACACGCGGAACACGATGCCGCGCCGGGGCTCCCCGCTGTGGACGTACTTCGTGGTGGTCACCGTGCTCGGCGCGGTGGCCCTCGCCGCGGCGGTGACCGGGCTGACCGGCGGCGCCGCGGACGCCCTGGTCGCCAGTCCGGTGCTGTGGATCCTGGCGGTGCTGATCGTCGCGGGCGAGCTGCGGCCGATCATCACGCCGGGCTCGACGGAGAACAGCGGGGCCAGCACGGCCACGACGTTCTCGTTCGCCGCGCTGCTCTACGTGGGACTGCCGGCCGCCGCCCTGCTGCGCGCGGCCGGGCTGGTCGTCTGCGGGATCCTGTGGGGAAGGGCCCCGCACCGCATCGCCTTCAACGTGGCCCAGTACTCGCTCAGCCTGGGCGGGGCCGCGCTGGTGCTGCACCAGTTCGGGGTGCGGCCGAACCCCCTGGACCCGTGGGTGCCCGACGGCCGGGACCTCCCGGTGATCGCGCTCGCCGGGGCCGTCTACTTCATCTGCAACGACACCCTCGTCGCCGCCGCCGTCGCGCTGCACGAGCGGATCTCCCTGGCCCGGGCGCTGCGCTGGGACCTGGGCTACCAGGTGCTCGTCCACCTGGCGCTGCTCGGGCTGGCCCCGATGATCGTGGTGGCGATGGACCGCTCGGGGGCGTTCCTGCTGCTGGTGGTGCTGCCGTTCATCGCGGTCTACCTCAACGCGTCGGTGTCGGTCCGCCGCGAGCACCAGGCGCTGCACGACGGGCTGACCGGCCTGCCCAACCGCAAGCTGCTGACCGTCCGCACCGAGGAGGCCCTGGCCGAGGTCCGCGCCGACGGCCCGCGCGGGTTCAAGCGGCGCGCCGCCGAGGACCGCCGCACCGGGCTGTTCCTGCTGGACCTGGACCGGTTCAAGGAGGTCAACGACACCCTCGGGCACGCCACCGGCGACCGTCTGCTCCAGATGGTCGCGCACCGCCTCACCCACAGCGTGCGGCCCGGCGACCTGGTGGCGCGGCTCGGCGGGGACGAGTTCGCGGTGCTGCTGCCCACCGTCCGCGACGAGGCCGCCGCCCGCGAGGTCGCCGCCCGGCTGCGCGCCGCGCTCTCCGAGCCGGTCCGGCTGGACGGGATGTCGTTCGACCTGGAGGCCAGCGTCGGGATCGCCCTGTGCCCCGACCACGCGCACGACTTCGACCTGCTGCTGCAACGCGCCGACGTCGCGATGTACCACGCCAAGGAGAGCCGCAACGGCGTCGAGGTGTACTCGCCCGACAAGGACCGCAACTCGCCGGCCCGGCTGTCCATGCTCGGCGACCTGCGCCGCGCCGTGGACCGCGGCGAGCTGGAGCTGTTCTACCAGCCCAAGATCGCCCTGCACGACGGCCAGCTGGTCGGCATGGAGGCCCTGCTGCGCTGGCGGCACCCCGAGCGGGGCCTGCTGGAGCCCGCCGAGTTCCTGTCGATCGCCGGGCAGAGCTACCTGATGCGCTCCATCACCCATCTGGTGGTGGACTCGGCCCTCGCCCAGACCGCCGCCTGGTGGCGCGAGGACCTCACCGTCCAGGTCGCCGTCAACGCCTCCGGCCGCGACCTGCTGGACGCCGGGCTGGTGGAGACCATCGAGAACGGCCTGAACGTCCACGGACTGCCCGCCGCCGCCCTGCAACTGGAGATCACCGAGCGGATCCTGATGAACGAGCCCGCCTACGCCTCCGACACCGTCGGCGCGCTGGCCGAGCTCGGCATCCCGCTCAGCCTCGACGACTTCGGCACCGGCTACACCTCGCTGGTGCGGCTGCGCCGGCTCCCGGTCGAGGAGATCAAGATCGATGCCTCGTTCGTGCGCCGGCTGGCCGCCTCACCCGACGACGCGGTCCTGGTCCGCTCCATCGTGGACCTGGTCCGCACCCTCGGGATGCGTTCGGTCGCCGAGTGCGTGGAGGACCCGGCCACCGCCCGCGCGCTCCGCGAGATCGGCTGCGACGCCGCCCAGGGCTGGCACTTCGGCCGCCCCATGGACGCCGCGACCGCGACCGACTGGCTCCGCCGCCGCATGGAACGGGCCCCCGAACCCGCCGCCTAGGGCGTTTCTGATGAATCTTGAGCGGTCCCGGCGGGCGGCACTGCCGTGACCGGCGTGACAGCGGATCCGCGAGAGGCGACCCGCAGCGCTGTCACGTGACCTGCGGGATGATCTTGGTGATCCATCAGAAGCGCCTTAGGCCGTGTTTCGAAACGGACCTCGGTCACGCGCGCGAGCGCGTTATCTGACCTGCGGGCCCGATGCCGGAGGCGAGGGTCCGCAGGTCAGATCGCGAAGCGATGTCGCGCTCGCCAAGACCTGGTGAGGTGCGAGCCCCCGGGCGAGCGCCGTGGGCCAGGGCTTTTGAAACACGGCTAGTAACGCGGGCGGCGGGCCGGGGGCTCCTCGTAGTACTCCTCGCGGACCGCCGCCGGGGGAGCGGCCGTCCGGCGCCGCGCCGACGCGATCCGCGCGACCCCGATCACCAGCCCGATCAGCCCGCCGACCATCAGGATGAACCCGACCACCCGGATGTCGAGCCCGCTGATGTCGAACTCGACCGCGTAGGCCAGGATCGCCCCGATGATGATCAGCGCGATGCTGCCGCCGATGGTCACGGCATTCTCCTCTCGTCCAAGGACGTACGAGAGGACACTTCCCTGTGAGGGGCCCCGAAACGGACTATTTGCCGACCGTCCCCTGACCCGCGCGTTACGATCGCTCGTCATGGGTTTCATCAACCAGCTCCGTGTCGCGGTCATCGTGCTCGGCATTCCGGCGATCCTGCTCTTCTTCGCGATGACGATGGAGGGCATCGAAACCGACGGCGGCACCTATCGGCTGGAGAACCTGGCCCAGGTCATCGCGGGCGGCTTCCTCGTGCTGTCGAGTGCGGTGCTCGTCGCCGGGGCGCTGGCCGGGCACAAGGCGACACCGAAGCAGCCGCCGTACCCGCCGGGGCCGTTCCCCGGTGCGGGGGCGATGCCGCAGCCGGGGCAGCCGCAGCCGTTCGCCGCGCCGCAGCCGGGGCAGCCGCAGCCGTTCCCGCAGCCCCCGCCCCAGCAGCAGCCGCCGCGGCAGGGCTGAGGGCGGGCCACCGGGGATCTTGCCTGCGTAAATCCGGTCGGCCCCGGGCCCGGCGGCCAATAGGATGGCGGAGAACCCAATCTCTCTGCAGGAACGGTTTCCACATGTCCGCGATCACCCGTGACGAGGTCGCGCACCTCGCCCGGCTGTCCCGGCTGGCGCTCGGCGACGATGAGCTCGATCATCTCGCCGCCCAGCTCGATCAGATCATCTCCGCGGTCGCGCGGGTGCAGGAGGTCGCGGCGGAGGACATCCCGCCGACGTCCCACGCGCTGCCGCTGACCAACGTCTACCGGTCCGACGAGAACCGGCCCTCGCTCACGCCCGAGCAGGCCCTGTCCGGTGCTCCGGCCGCCGAGGACCAGCGGTTCCGCGTCCCCCGGATCCTGGGCGAGGAGGCCTGAGCATGAGTGATCTGATCCACCGGAGCGCCGCCGAGCTGGGCGCGCTGATCGCCTCCGGCGAGACCTCCGCCGTCGAGGTCGCGCGGGCCCACCTGGAGCGGATCGCCGCCGTGGACGGCGAGATCCACGCGTTCCTGCACGTGGACGACGAGACCGTCCTCGCCCAGGCCCGCGCGGTCGACGAGCGCCGCGCCGCCGGCGAGGAGCTCGGGCCGCTGGCGGGCGTGCCGATCGCGCACAAGGACGTGTTCACCACGGCCGACATGCCGACCACCGCCGGTTCGAGGATCCTGGAGGGCTGGCGGCCGCCGTACGACGCGACCGTCACCGCCCGCCTGCGCCGGGCCGGGCTGGTGATCCTCGGCAAGACCAACATGGACGAGTTCGCCATGGGGTCCTCGACCGAGAACAGCGCCTACGGCCCCACCCGCAACCCGTGGGACCGGACCCGCATCCCCGGCGGCTCCTCCGGCGGCTCCTCGGCCGCCGTGGCCGCCTACCAGGCCCCGCTGTCCACCGGCACCGACACCGGCGGCTCCATCCGGCAGCCCGCCGCCGTCACCGGCATCGTCGGCATGAAGCCGACCTACGGCGGCGCCTCCCGCTACGGCATGATCGCGTTCGCGTCGTCGCTGGACACGCCGGGCCCGTTCGCCCGCAACGTGCTGGACGCGGCGCTGCTCCAGGAGGCGTTCTCCGGGCACGACCCGATGGACTCCACCTCCATCGACCAGCCGGTCCCGCCGGTCGTCGAGGCCGCCCGCCGCGCCGACGTGGCCGGGATGACCGTCGGCGTCGTCAAGGAGTTCGGCGGCGAGGGCTACCAGCCGGGCGTCCTGGCGCGCTTCAACGAGGCCGTCGAGCTGCTGGAGTCGCTGGGCGCGAAGGTCGTCGAGGTCTCCTGCCCGAACTTCTCCTACGCCCTGCCGGCCTACTACCTGATCGCGCCGTCGGAGTGCTCGTCGAACCTGGCGCGCTTCGACGCCATGCGGTACGGCCTGCGCGTCGGCGACGACGGCACCCGCAGCGCCGAGGAGGTCATGGCCCTGACCCGCGCCGAGGGCTTCGGCGACGAGGTCAAGCGCCGCATCATGCTGGGCACCTACGCCCTGTCGTCGGGCTACTACGACGCCTACTACGGCAAGGCCCAGCAGGTCCGCACGCTGATCGCGCGCGACTTCGAGGCCGCGTTCGAGCGCGTCGACGTGCTGGTCTCGCCGACCACGCCGACCACCGCGTTCCCGATCGGTGAGCGCGCCGACGACCCGATGGCGATGTACCTGGCGGACCTGTGCACGATCCCGTCGAACCTGACGGGCAACGCGGCCATCTCCGTCCCGTGCGGACTGGCAGACGAGGACGGTCTGCCGGTCGGACTGCAGATCATGGCCCCGGTCCTCGGCGACGACCGCGCGTACCGCGTCGGCGCCGCCGTCGAGAAGGCCCTGGAAGACCGCTGGGGCGGCCCGCTGCTGGCCAAGGCCCCGAAGCTGGAGGCGGACAGGTGAGCACGACCGTCATGAAGTACGAAGAGGCGCTCGCCAGGTTCGAGCCGGTGCTCGGCATCGAGACGCACATCGAGCTGGGCACCAGGTCGAAGATGTTCTGCGGGTGTCCCACCGCGTTCGGCGCCGAGCCCAACACCCAGGTCTGCCCGGTCTGCCTCGGCCTGCCCGGCTCGCTGCCGGTCACCAACAAGGCCGCGATCGAGGGCATCATCAAGATCGGCCTGGCGCTGAACTGCGACATCGTCGAGTGGTGCCGGTTCGCCCGGAAGAACTACTTCTATCCGGACATGCCGAAGAACTACCAGATCTCGCAGTACGACGAGCCGCTGTGCGTCGACGGTCACCTGGACGTCGAGGTGGACGGCACGACGTTCCGGATCGAGATCGAGCGCGTCCACATGGAGGAGGACACCGGCAAGTCCCTGCACGTGGGCGGCGCGACCGGCCGCATCCACGGCGCGGACCACTCGCTGGTGGACTACAACCGCGCGGGCATCCCGCTCGTGGAGATCGTCACCAAGCCGATCACCGCGACCGGCGAGAAGGCCCCGCTCGTCGCCAAGGCGTACGCGACCGAGCTGCGCGAGCTGGTGCGCTCCCTGGGCGTGTCCGAGGTGCGCATGGAGCACGGCTCGATGCGCTGCGACGTCAACGTCTCCCTCATGCCGCGCGGCGCCTCCGAGTGGGGCACCCGCACCGAGACCAAGAACGTCAACTCCCTGCGCTCGGTCGAGCGCGCCGTCCGCTCCGAGATCGAGCGGCAGGCGGCCGTCCTCGACGCCGGCGGCAAGATCGTCCAGGAGACCCGCCACTTCCACGAGGACAGCGGCACCACGACGTCCGGCCGGTCCAAGGAGGAGGCGCAGGACTACCGCTACTTCCCCGAGCCGGACCTGGTGCCGATGGCCCCGTCCCGCGAGTGGGTCGAGGAGCTGCGCGCCTCCCTGCCCGAGCTCCCGGCGGCCCGCCGCAGGCGCGTCCAGGGGGAGTGGGGCCTGTCCGACCTGGAACTGCGCGACGTGGTCAACGCCGGGGCCCTCGACCTGATCGAGGAGACCGTCCGCGCGGGCACCGACCCGGGCGCCGCCCGCAAGTGGTGGATGAACGAGCTGTCCCGCCGCGCCACCGAGCAGAACGTCGAGCTGGCCGACCTGGCCATCACGCCGCAGCAGGTGGCCCGCATCCAGGCGATGGTGGACGCGAAGGAGCTGAACGACAAGCTCGCCCGCAAGGTGTTCGAGGGCGTCCTCGCCGGCGAGGGCACCCCGGACGAGGTCGTGGCCGCCCGCGGCCTGAAGGTCGTCTCCGACGACGGCGCCCTGGCCGCGATCATCGACCAGGTGATCGCCGACAACGCCGACGTGGCCGACAAGGTCCGCGGCGGCAAGGTGGCCGCCGCCGGCGCCCTGGTCGGCGCGGTGATGAAGGCCAGCCGGGGCCAGGCCGACGCGGGCCGCGCCCGCGAACTGATCCTGGAGAAGCTGGGCGTCTCCTGACGCACGGCCCACGATGCGACGGGCCGGGACCGCCGGAACGAGGCGGCTCCCGGCCCGTCTCGTCTGGGCGGGGACCGCGCCGCGTCAGCCGGAGCCCGGCAGCGGCCGGACCGTGAGGATCTGCTGCGCGTACCCGACGGGCCCGGCGACGTCGTGCAGGACGGTGCTGGTGACGCCCTGACCCGTGCCCCCGAACACGACGGTGGTGTCCAGCCCGGTCCAGCGGCCTTCGGGCTGGCGGTACAGGTGGACGGTCAGATCGACGTTGGGGAACATCCAGACGGTGGGCGGCTGACGCACGGCGATGCCGTTGGCGGTGTCGACGAGCGCGACGTAGGACGCTAGCGGGCCGCTGGTCTCCCCGGCGACGAGGGAGAGCCCGGTGGAGACCCAGGCGGTCGTGCGGCCGGGCCGCGGCGGGCCGACCGGGCGGACGTCCAGGGAGGCGATGTACCCGCCGGGCCACACCGAGGTCAGCGGCCACGGGTCGAGTCCCTCGGGCGGCGGGAGCCGGTCGGGGGCGCCGCCCGCGACCGCGCCGGTGTCCACGGCCGCCAGGGCCCAGGCGCGCGCCCGGACCGCCGGGCGTCCGCCGATGAGCACGGTGGCCTCGACCAGCTCGATGGTGCGGCCGGGCCGGACCGTCCGCACGTCGATCTCGCACTCGTCGAGGGCGAGCCGCCCCAGGATGTCGAAGCCGACGCGGCCGAGGAGCAGGCCGGTGTCCGGGCGGGCGGCCAGGTGCCGCTCGATAGCGTGCACGACGAGACCACCCAGCGGGCTGAAGTGCTGCTCGCCCGGATCCCAGGCGCCGCCGGCGTGGGCGGTGGGCTTGTAGCGGTGCTCGTCGACGCGCTCGTAGTAGCCGTCGGGAGCCGGTGCGCTTGCGTTCAACGGAGGTCTCTCCTGGAGCGGCGGGGTTCAGAGGACGTTGACCAGAACGACGTAGACGGCGGTGCCGATCCCGACGCTCCAGATCGTGCGGCGGCCGAAGGCGAGATGGACGCCCGCGGTGACGGCGACCGCGAGCAGGGCGTACGGCATCGCGCGGGGCCCGGCGGCCGGTTCGGTGGCGGCGCCGTGCAGCGTGGTCGCGGCCAGGATCACCAGGATGCCCACCGGCATCCACACCGACAGCCGCCGCACGGTCGCCGAGGCGCCCAGCGCGCGCAGCACCGCGAAGGGAACGGCGCGCAGGGCCAGCGTGATCGTGAAGACGATCGCCAGGACGGCCACGAGGTAGGGGGTGTCAGGCACCGGCGGCCTCCCGGGCGGTGAGCGCGTCGCGGGCCGGCAGCAGCACCACGAACCCCAGCAGCGCGGTCAGCATGGCCGCGCCCGGGGTGAGCAGCAGGGCGCAGGTCACGCTCGCGACGGCCAGCAGCACCGAGGGGATCTGGCGACGGGAGCGGAAGGCGTCCAGGGCGAGCACGGTGAACAGCGCGCACAGGGCGAACTCCAGGCCCCTGACCGGCGCGGGCAGCGCGCTGCCGACGGCGACGCCGACCAGGCCGCCGCCGACCCGGTAGGCCTGGCAGGCGGCCTGCATCGCCAGCAGCCGGGACGCGGAGCGCTCGGCCTCGGGCAGCGCCGCGTTGACGTCATACGGCATTCGTCCAGGATGTCGCAGATCGCGCCACATATGGTTGCGAATATTGCTCGGCTGGCCGCATGTGGTGCAATCTTCTCCGCATGGACGCGATCGATCGCGCAATCATCGCCGAGCTGGAGCGGAACGGTCGGCTGACCAACGTCGAGCTGGCCCAGCGGGTGGGGCTCACCACCGGGCCGTGCCTGCGACGCGTCCAGCGGCTGGAGGCCGACGGCGTCATCCGCGGCTACCGGGCGGTCATCGACCCCGCCGCCGTGGGCCGGTCCTTCGAGGTCCTGCTGCACCTCACCCTCGACGCCCAGGACGCCGAGACCGTCCAGCGCTTCGAACGCACCCTGGCCGAGGCCGAGGAGGTCGTCGAGCTGCGGCGGCTGTTCGGCGACCCCGACTACTTCGCGCGCGTCGCCGTCGCTGACCTGGCCGCCTACGAGGCCTTCCTCAGCCGGCGCGTCATGACCATTCCCCGCATCAAGGGGATCACCTCGCACTTCACCATGAAGATCGTCAAGCCCACCGCGTAGCGGCCGTTCCCCGGCTACGGTGCGGGCATGTCGCTTGGGTCGTTGCCTCCGGGGCTGCCGCCGGGGCGGCTGGTCACCCCCTCTCCGGAGTTCGCCGACGAGCGGTGGGCCGACCGGCCCGTGCTGTGGGTGAGCGACGGGCCGGTGGTCGATTCCGGCGAGCTGTGGACACGGCTGTACGAGCAGCGGGAGGAGACCGGGCTGTATCCCCTGATGCTCGAAACCCTGCTCGGGACCCCGGAGCGGCCCTGGCACGCGGGGGAGCTCGGTCACGTTCCCGTGCGCGCGGTCGACGCTCTCGACGCGGGCGAGGTCCTGCGCCACTGGTGGGAGCCGTGGCCGGAGCCATGGCCGGGGCTCGCGGACGCGGGAGTCGAGCGGCGCGATCCCGACGCGGCCGCCCGGAAACTGGCCCGGCGGTTCGCCTCTGGGGACGACCGGCACCTCGGCCTGGTCCCCGTCGCCCGAGGGGCCGACGCCCTGGCCGAGTGCGGCTGGCGGGGGCGGCTGGGCCACGCCCACGATGCCGGACGGGTCGCGGCGGTCGTGCGGTCCTGGGAGGAACGCTTCGGAGCCCGCGTGGTCATGGCCGGGCCCGACACGCTCGACCTGTCCGTGGCCGCCCCGCCCCGGACGCTGGAGCACGCGCGGCGCGTCGCCGCCGAGCACCTGGCGTTCCGCCCGGACTACTTCGACCTCGACGACCTGGACCACTACGCCGAGGAGCTGGTGGACGACGCGTACTGGGCGTTCCTGTGGAACTGGTGGGACTGAATGTCGTACCTCCTGGTTACGGTGCCGGTATGTCCTTCGAGTCGCTGCCGTCCGATCTGCCGTCCGGGCGCCTGGTCGCCCCCGACCCGGAGTTCGTCCACGAGCGGTGGGCCGACCGGCCCGTGCTGTGGGTGAGCGACGAACCGCTGGTGGACGCCGGGGACCTCTGGGCGGACCTGTACGCCCGTCGGGAGAAGACCGGGCTGTACCCGCTGCTGCTCGACGGCCTGTACGGGGAGCCCACGCGGCCCTGGCACGACGGTGAGCTCGGCCATGTCCCGGCCGGGGCGATCGACGTGCTCGCCGCCGACGGGGTACTGCGCAGGTTCTGGGACGCGGTGACCGAGAACGAGCACGCCGCCCCGCTGAACGACCCCTGGCCGGGCCTGGCGGATCCGGGGATCGGGGTGTCCGACCCCGACGACGTGGCCGTGGAGCTGGCGGAGGGGCTGGCCATCGGGGTCGGCCGGTTCCTCGGGCTGGTGCCCGCCGGGCGCGGCGCCGACACCCTGAGCCTGGTCGGGTGGCACGGGCCGCTCAACCACACCGACCACACGCAGGAGATCTCGGCGATCGTGCGGTCCTGGGAGGACCGCTTCGGGGCCCGGGTGGTGAAGGTCGGGTTCGACACGCTCGACCTGTCCGTGGCCGCGCCGCCCCGGACGCCGGAGCACGCGCGGCACGTCGCCGCCGAGCACATGGCGTTCTGCCCCGACAACGTCTGGCAGGGCAGCGGGGACTTCGAGACCTACGCCGTCTCGCTCGTCGACGCCGAGCGCTGGCACTTCTGGTGGGACTAGCGCAGGGGGAACACCAGGATCCGGTCGTCGCCCCGGCGCGGTGAGCCGCGGCCGTCGCGGTTGCTGGTCGTGACCCACAGGGAGCCGTCGGGGGCGCGGACCGCGGTGCGCAGGCGGCCGTACTCCTCGGTGTGGTGCGCGATCGGGCGGCCCGCCCCGCCGTCCTTCACCGGGACCTGCCACAGGCGTTCGCCGCGCAGGCCCGCCGCCCACAGGGAGCCGCCCGCGTAGGCCAGGCCCGAGGGGGACGCCTCCTCGGTGGTCCAGGTCAGCAGGGGATTGACGAAGTCCTTGTCGTCGCCGACACCCTCGACCTCGGGCCAGCCGTAGTTCTTGCCCTTCTCGATGAGGTTGATCTCGTCGAAGCGGTCCTGGCCGAACTCGGTGGCGTACAGGCGTTTCGCCTCGTCCCAGGCCAGGCCCTGGACGTTGCGGTGCCCCCACGTCCACACCCGGTTGCCGAACGGGTTGCCCGGCGCGGCCTTGCCGTCGGGAGTCACGCGCAGGATCTTGCCGCCCAGGGAGTTCCGGTCCTGGGCCAGCTCGGTCCGGTACACCTCGCCCGTCGCGACGTAGAGCATCCCGTCGGGGCCGAACGCGATCCGTCCCCCGTTGTGGTTGGCCCCCTTGGGGATCCCCGTCACCACCTCCTGCAACGGACCGATCCTGTCGTCGTAACGGAACCGCATCACCCGGTTGTCGGCCGCGGCCGTGAAGTACACGTAGACCAGGCGGTCCCGGTCGAACCCCGGCGAGACCGCCACCCCCATCAGCCCGCCCTCGCCGCCGGGCCGCACGCCGGGAACGCCGCCGACGTCGGTGACCCGGCCCTGGGGCGTGATCCGCAGCAGGCGGGAGCTGTTCCGCTCGGTGACCAGGGCGTCCCCGCCGGGCAGGAACGCCACGCCCCACGGGACGTCCAGTCCCCGCGCCAGCTCGCGCGGCCGACCGGGGGAGGCCGCGCCGGTCCGGGCGGCGGGCGTCGTCGCGCCGGTCGCCGGGCCGGTCGCCGCGCCGGTCGTCGGCAGCGGGTCCGGGGTGCGCGCCCCGCCCGGGGGACCCGACGAGCAGGCCGTCAGCAGGGCCGCCGTCAGCGCCAACGCGGTGATCTTCCCCATGGCACGTCCTCCCGTTTCCCGGGTACTACGGATCCGGTGCCCGATTCGTTCCCCCGATCACGACAGCGGAACGACGATCACCCCGTCGTCGGACCGCGTGTCGGTCGTCAGCCACAGCGAGCGGCCGTCCGGCGACCGCGTCGCCGACCGGATCCGACCGAACCGTTCCGCGAAGTGCGGGAGCGCCTGCCCCACCCTCCCGTCCCGGACCGGCACCTGCCAGAGGCGCTGCCCGCGCAGCGCCGCCGCCCACAGCGACCCGTCCGCGTAGGCCAGCCCGGACGGTGACGCCTCGGCGGGCGCCCAGGTGAGCAGCGGGTTGGCGAAGTCCTCGTCGTCGCCCGTCCCCTCGACCTCGGGCCAGCCGTAGTTCTTCCCTTTCTCGATGAGGTTGATCTCGTCGAAGCGGTCCTGGCCGAACTCGGTGGCGTACAGGCGCTTCGCCTCGTCCCAGGCCAGGCCCTGGACGTTGCGGTGCCCCCAGCTCCACACCAGCGTCCCGAACGGGTTGCCCGGCGCGGCCTGGCCGTCGGGCGTCATCCGCAGGATCTTGCCGCCCAGCGACCCGCGGTCCTGCGCGTGCGAGGTGACCCCCGCGTCCCCCGTCGAGGCGTACAGCATCCCGTCCGGCCCGAACGCCAGCCGCCCCCCGTTGTGCCGCCCCGCCTTCGGGATCCCCTCGACCAGCACCTCCGGCCGCCCCAGGCCGCGGCCGTCGTAGCGGGCCCGCACGATGCGGTTGTCCGACCGGGCGCTGAGATACAGGTACACGCGGCGGTCCTCGGCGAACGACGGCGACACCGCGACCCCCAGCAACCCGGCCTCCCCCTGCGGGACCACGCCGGGCACCACCCCGACCTGCGACACCGTCCCCCGCGGCGTCACCCGCAGCAGCCGCGCGCTGTCGCGTTCGGTGACCAGGGCGTCCCCGTCCGGCAGGAACGCCAGCCCCCACGTGACCCTGAGCCCCCGCACCAGGTACCGGGGCGTCCCCGGACCGGCGGCCGCCCGCTCCGCCGGTGGAGCGGCCACCGCGCCCCCGCCGCCGGCCTCGGCGGAGCAGCCGCCGCCCACCATCACCACGGCCGCCGCGAGGGCCGTCACACGTCGCATGGGCTCATCAAGACACAGTGCGACGTCCACGCACAGCCGGAAAACGTCACAACGGCCATGTCCGGCCGCGCGCCGCGGGCTCACCCGCACGGCCCGTCACGTAACGTGACAGCGGTCGCGCGTTCGTCACGGCCCGGAGCCGGGGCGACACGTGTGGTCGCGATCACTCCGGTTCGCGCTTTGTCGCCGGGAGGACGCCCAGCCTCAATCGCTCCGTGACCTACGGAACGTACATTGAGCATCACGGTGATCCCGCACTGCAGCAACGTCGCTGACTTCCCGCCGGCGCAGCCGAAGTGCTCGCGGCGTCCCCGGCGCGTACCGGCGCGGGGGCACGATCCGGCAGGCACCGGGCGTTATCCAGGCGCCAGGTGGGGCTGAACGACCCATATCCGGGACGCGACGCGGCGTCCGCACGGGTGCCTTGTGCGCCCGGCAGGGCAGGGAGGGACGACGGCGCGATGAGCGGCGAGAACGGCAGGCGGCTGCCGCGACGGGCGGTACCCGTCGCCCTGGTCGCGGTCGTCGGGGTGCTCTATGCCGTCGGGTCGCTGCTGAGCTGGGGCGGGACCGCCTACATCGCCTGGGCCGAGGCCATCGCCGCCGGAACCGCGGCCGCCTCGCTCCTGCTGGCCGCCCGCCGCCCGAGCACGCCGCCACCCGACGCGGGCCCCGCGCCCGAACCGGAACCGGACGGCGAACCCGCCGTCGAACCCGAGACCGCGCCCCCCGAGAACGCGCCCGGCACGCTGTGGCGCGCCGCCTGGCGCTGGTTCGGCGTCGCCGCGTGCTGCTGGTTCGCCGGGGCCGTCGTGTCGGCGGTCACCGCGACCGTGCAGAGCCGCAGCGCGCTGACCCTGTCGGTGGCCGACCTGTTCTACCTGGCCGCCATGGGCGCGCTGGTCACCGGGCTGGTCGTGCCGGTCCGGCCGCCCCGCGACGCCGGGACCTGGCTGCGGTACGCCGCCGACACCTACGTCTGCGCCGCCGCGCTGTTCGTGCTGGGCTGGGTGGCGCTGTTCACCGACCTGTACCACCGGTCGGGGGAGCGGGCCTCGGAGTTCCTGCTGGAGCTGCTGTACCCCGTCATCGACGTGGTGCTGGTGTGCGCGGCGCTGTCGTTCGTGCTCGGCGCGGCGCGCGGCCACCGCCGCACCGCCTGGATGGGGTACGGGGCGCTGGCGGCGTTCGCGGCGGCCGACGTCGTGACGACCGTGGTCCGCCTCGACGGCGGCGCGCCCGTCGACGACCCCTCCGACATCCTGCGCCTGGCCGGCCTGCTGCTGCTCCTGCTGGTGCCGTGGACCGAGCCGGGCGCCGGGTTCGAGGCCCGGCCCGGCGCCGAGCCCGCCGGGGAGGCCCCCGACGAGGGCGCCGAGGCGGACCGGGGCGGCCTGGTCGGCCCCGGCCTCGCGCCCGCCGCCGTCGCGGCCGCCGCCGCGCTGTTCGTCGCGGGCCACTCGCTGACCGGCTCGCACGGCCTGGAACCGGTGGTGTCGCTGGTCGCGGGCTCGGCGACGATCGTGCTGCTGGCGCGCCTGGCGGCCCTGCTGCGCGAGAACGAGGTGCTGCGACGCGCCGTCACCACCAGCGAGGACCACTTCCGCGCCCTGTCGGAGAGCATCAACGACGCGGTGCTGATCTGCGACCTGGACGCCGTCGTGCAGTACGCCAGCCAGGGCGCCCTGCGCACCTACCGCTACGCCGCCGACGAGCTGCTCGGCCGCCCGCTCGGCGAGATCATCCACCCGGAGGACCTGCCGCGCGTGCGGGAGGCGTTCGCCGGGTTCCTGGAGGACCGCGACGGCCCCGACGAGATCCCCGACGGGACGCTGCGCGTGTCGTGCCGGGTGCGCGCCGCCGACGGCACCTGGCTGCCGACCGAGTCGACCGTGTCGCGCTACAGCGGCGCGGGCGACGCCCCCGGCCGCCTGCTGGTCACCACCCGGGACCTGTCGGAGCAGGCCGCCCTGCAACGCCAGGTCGCCCACCTGACCTTCCACGACGGCCTCACCGGCCTGCCCAACCGCGCCTACTTCGAGGAGCGCACCCGCGAGGTGCTGTCCCGCAAGCACAACGGGTTCCAGGTCGCGGTCGTGTTCGTGGACCTCGACGGGTTCACCGCCGTCAACGACTCGGCCGGGCACGCCGCCGGGGACCAGGTCCTCGCGCAGGCCGCGCGGCGGCTGCGCGCGACCGTGCAGGCCGACGACACCGTGGCGCGCTGGGGCGGCGACGAGTTCGCCGTGCTGGTGCAGCTTCCCGCCGACCCCGGCCACCCCACCCAGACGGCCGTCGAGCTCGCCGAACGCCTGCTGCGGGTACTGTCGGCCGACCCCTACCGGGTCGGCACCAAGCACATCGCCCTCACCGCCAGCGTCGGCATCGCGTTCCTCGGTGACGAGTCCCCCGACGGGACCCAGCGCGGCCCGTCCGGGGAACGCCGCCTGCGCCGCAGCGCCGCCGAGCTGATCCGCAACGGCGACCTCGCCATGGCACGCGCCAAGGAGCTCGGCGGCGGCCGGGTCGAGGTGTTCGCCCCGCACATGCACGCCGACGTCGTCCGCCGCCTCGAACTCGGCAGCGACCTGCAACGGGCGCTCGTCGAGGAGCAGTTCGCGGTGGAGTTCCAGCCGGTGGTGGAGCTGGCGACCTCGCGCGTCACCGGCGTGGAGGCGCTGGTGCGGTGGTGCCGCGACGACGAGGCCGTCCCGCCCGAGCAGTTCATCGGCCCGGCCGAGGAGTCCGGCCTGATGATCCCGCTGGGCGACTGGGTGCTGCGCCAGGCGTGCCGGGAGGTGGCGCGCTGGCGGCGCGAGTCCTGGGAGGTCGGCCTGTCGGTGAACTTCACCGCCCGGCAGATCGCCGCGCCGCGCTTCGTGGAGTCGGTCGCCGCCGCGCTGGAGGAGACCGGGCTGCCGCCGGAGGCCCTCACGCTGGAGGTGCGCGAGGAGGTCCTGGTCGAGGACGGCGGCCACAACGTGGAACGCCTGTCGGCCCTGCGCGACCTGGGCGTCCGCCTGGCGATCGACGACTTCGGCACCGGCTACGCCTCGCTGGCCTACCTCGGGCAGCTCCCGGTGGACATCATCAAGATCGACCCGTCGTTCGTGGCGGGCCTCGGCCGCGACGAGACCCTCACCCTGCTCACCCGCACCATCGTGCGGCTCGGCCGCGACCTCGGCCTGACCGTCGTCGCCGAGGGCATCGAACGCCCCGAGCAGCTGGAGCTGCTGCGCGAGATGGAGTGCCCGCGCGGCCAGGGCTACCTGGTGGCCCGGCCGATGGCGGCGGGCCGGATCGAGTCGCTGGTGCGCACCGGACCGGGCTCGGGAAGTGCGGAAACACCCCTGGAGGGAACCGCGCTGCCCGCCCTGTAGTCTCAGAACGTGGTCTCACATGGCGAGACAAAGTGTCCAGGGATTTGACCAGTCGGCCCCGCGTGGGCGAGAGTGGGCATCGTGCAGAGCAGTTCCATCATCCTCGTAGTACTTGGTCGGCGCGCAGGCTGACCAGGTTCTTCGTCCTGCGCGCTACCCTCGACCGCCATCGGAGGCGGCGGGGGTTTTTTGTTGGCCGTGTGATCTCGCTGAGCTGGCGTTCGGTGGCGAGCACGAACTTCTCCCAAGGAACTGGAACATGACGACCGAACAGATGACGGGAGCCCAGGCGCTGGTCCGCGCCCTGGAGAACGTCGGCGTCGACACGGTGTTCGGCATTCCCGGCGGCGCGATCCTCCCGGCGTACGACCCCCTCTTCGACTCCCGGAAGATCCGCCACATCCTGGTGCGGCACGAGCAGGGCGCCGGGCACGCAGCGCAGGGCTACGCGATGGTCACCGGCAGGGTCGGCGTGTGCATGGCCACCAGCGGTCCCGGCGCGACCAACCTGGTCACCCCGATCGCCGACGCCTACATGGACTCGGTCCCGATGGTCGCGATCACCGGTCAGGTCCCGTCGGCGGCGATCGGCACCGACGCGTTCCAGGAGGCCGACATCGCCGGCATCACGATGCCGATCACCAAGCACAACTTCCTGATCACCGATCCGCGGGACATCGGCCGCACGATCGTCGAGGCGTTCCACATCGCCTCCACCGGCCGTCCCGGACCGGTCCTGGTCGACATCTCCAAGGACGCGCTGCAGGCCACGTTCGAGTTCGAGTGGCCGGTCCAGATGCAGCTGCCGGGCTACCGCCCCGTCACCCGGCCGCACTCCAAGCAGGTCCGCGAGGCCGCCCGGCTGCTCACCGCCGCCCAGCGTCCGGTGCTGTACGTCGGCGGCGGCGTCGTCAAGGCCGGGGCCTCCGCCGAGCTGAAGGTCCTGGCCGAGCTGACCGGCGCCCCGGTCGTCACCACGCTGATGGCCAAGGGCGCCTTCCCCGACAGCCACCCCCAGCACATGGGCATGCCCGGCATGCACGGCAACGTCGGCGCGGTCGGCGCGCTGCAGAAGGCCGACCTGCTGGTCACGCTCGGCGCGCGGTTCGACGACCGCGTCACCGGCAAGCTGGACGGGTTCGCCCCGCACGCCAAGGTCGTGCACGCCGACATCGACCCGGCCGAGATCTCCAAGAACCGGCACGCCGACGTCCCGATCGTCGGCGACGCCCGCGAGGTGATCGCCGACCTGATCGTCGCGGTCCAGGCCGAGCACGACGCCGGCCGCCGCGGCGACTACGCCGAGTGGTGGCGGCAGCTGGAGGCCTGGCGCGAGACCTACCCGCTGGGCTACGACCAGCCCGAGGACGGCTCGCTGTCCCCCCAGCACGTCATCGAGCGGATCGGGAAGATGGTCGGCCCCGACGCCTACTACGTCGCGGGCGTCGGCCAGCACCAGATGTGGGCCGCGCAGTTCATCAAGTACGAGCGGCCCGGCGCGTTCCTGAACTCCGGCGGCGCGGGCACGATGGGCTACGCCGTCCCCGCCGCGATGGGCGCCAAGGTCGGCCGGCCGGACACCCAGGTCTGGGCGATCGACGGCGACGGCTGCTTCCAGATGACCAACCAGGAGCTGGCCACCTGCGCCATCGAGGGCATCCCCGTCAAGATCGCCGTCATCAACAACGGCAACCTCGGCATGGTCCGCCAGTGGCAGACGCTCTTCTACAACGAGCGCTACTCCAACACCAATCTGCACTCCAGGCGGATTCCCGACTTCGTGAAGCTGGCGGAGGCGTACGGTTGCGTGGGGCTGCGGTGCGACCGGCCCGAGGACGTCGACGCGACGATCGCCAAGGCCATGGAGATCAACGACGCGCCCGTCGTCATCGACTTCGTCGTCCACCAGGACGCGATGGTGTGGCCGATGGTCGCCGCCGGCACCGGCAACGACGACATCAAGATCGCGCGTGACCTCGCCCCCGACTGGGAGAACGGAGACTGACCATGAGCCTGCACACCCTCTCGGTCCTGGTCGAGAACAAGCCGGGCATCCTCGCCCGCGTGGCGGCCCTGTTCTCCCGGCGCGGCTTCAACATCGAGTCCCTGGCGGTCGGCACCACCGAGCACCCGGAGATCTCCCGGATGACGATCGTGGTGAACGTCGAGGAGCTCCCGCTGGAGCAGGTCACCAAGCAGCTCAACAAGCTGGTGAACGTCCTGAAGATCGTCGAGCTGGACCCGTCCCAGTCGGTCCAGCGCGAACTGGTGCTGGTCAAGGTCCGCGCCGACGCCGAGACGCGGTCCCAGGTCCTGGAGACCGTCCAGCTGTTCCGCGCCAAGGTGGTGGACGTCGCCCCCGACGCGGTGACCATCGAGGTCACCGGCAACCGGGACAAGCTGGAGGCGTTCATCCGGGTCCTGGAGCCGTTCGGCATCAAGGAACTGGTGCAGTCGGGCATGGTGGCCATCGGCCGCGGCGCCCGGTCCATCACCGACCGGTCGCTGCGCGCCATCGAGCGCAGCGCCTGATCCACCCCACGAGACACAACGAAAGGCAGCACCCACAGTGGCTGAGATGTTCTACGACAACGACGCGGACCTGAGCATCATCCAGGGCCGGCACGTCGCCGTCATCGGCTACGGCTCCCAGGGCCACGCGCACGCCCTGTCCCTGCGCGACTCGGGGGTGGACGTCCGCATCGGCCTGCCGGAGGGCTCCAAGAGCCGGGAGAAGGCCGAGGCCGAGGGCCTGCGGGTGCTCACCCCGGCCGAGGCGGCCGAGGAGGCCGACCTGATCATGATCCTGGCGCCGGACCACCTGCAGCGCGCGATCTACGAGAACGACATCAAGCCCGCCCTGGTGGAGGGCGACGCGCTGTTCTTCGGCCACGGCTTCAACATCCGCTTCGGCCTGATCGAGCCCCCGGCGGGCGTCGACGTCGCCATGGTCGCCCCCAAGGGCCCGGGCCACCTGGTGCGCCGCCAGTACACCGCCGGCCGCGGCGTCCCGGTGATCGTCGCCGTCGAGAAGGACGCCTCCGGCGGCGCCTGGCCGCTGGCCCTGTCCTACGCCAAGGCCATCGGCGGCCTGCGCGCGGGCGGCATCAGGACGACCTTCACCGAGGAGACCGAGACCGACCTGTTCGGCGAGCAGGCCGTGCTGTGCGGCGGCGCGGCCGAGCTGGTCAAGACCGGGTTCGAGGTGCTGGTCGAGGCGGGCTACCAGCCCGAGGTCGCCTACTTCGAGTGCCTGCACGAGCTGAAGCTGATCGTCGACCTCATGTACGAGGGCGGCATCTCCAAGATGTACTGGTCGGTGTCCGACACCGCCGAGTACGGCGGCCTCACCCGGGGCCCGCGCGTCATCACCGCCGACACCAAGGCGGAGATGAAGCGGATCCTCGGCGAGATCCAGTCCGGCGAGTTCGCCAAGGAGCTGGTGTCCGAGTTCGAGTCGGGCCAGGCGACGTTCGGCAAGCTCCGCAAGGAGCTGTCGACCCACCCGATCGAGGAGACCGGCGGCAAGCTGCGCCCGATGATGAGCTGGCTGAACGACTGATCCGGCCCACGCCGCAGCGCGCCCGTCGCGGCCGGACCACCGGCCCCGGCGGGCGCGTCGCGCGTTCGGCGGGTCACCGGGCCAGGCGGCGGCGGATCCGGGCGCGCAGCGGGACGGGCCGGGCGTCGCCCTTCACCAGGACCGCCAGGTAGCCGCCCTTGGTGAAGTAGATCGTGGCCTCGGTGCCGGGACCCAGCCGGCGTTTGCGGGGGTCCTCGGGCATCGCCGGGTCCCGGACCTTTCCGAACCGGCTCTCCCGGCTCACGCCGAGGGCCGTGGCCGCCACGTACAGGTCCCAGCGGCCCGGTCCGGGCGCGGTCATGTCGACCAGCGCCTCGAAGCCGTCGGGGTCGGCGCGGGCGGCGACGCGGTGCTCGGCCCTGGTGGTGCGCTCCCGCAGGATCACGTCCACGGCGGTGCGGTGGGTCTCGATGCGTTGCAGGCGGGCCAGGCCCCGGACGCGCACGCTGGCCCCCTCGTGCCAGCCGACCGCGTCCAGGCGGTGCTCCACGCCGATCTCGGCGGTGATGTCGGCGTCCTGGCGGGGGACCCCGCGCAGGTAGGGGTACAGGGCGTAGACCCGGCCGCCGACCACCACGGCGCCCGCCGGGCTGCCGGTCACCTCGTCGTGGATCAGCCGTTCCAGCTCCTCGCGCAGCCCGTTCTGGATGCAGAACGCGCGCAGCCGGTAGGAGGCGGGCAGCGCGGCGCGCGCGGCGTCGCTGAGCCCCTCGTCGCCGAGCACCCGCCGGGTGCCCTCCACCAGGCGGTCGCGCTGGGGGCGGTCGAGGTCGAGGAAGCGGTGGTCGTACACGCGGAGGACGTCGCGCAGGACACTGATCGTGCAGTCCGAGGTCACGGGAGTCTCCAGGTCGGGCGGGATGGGCATCACGTTACGACCACAGTCGGTCGCGCACAGTGAAAACGCGGCAGCACGTCATCCGAATGCATACTCGGTATTGCTCCCGGGATACTCGGTATGCATACTTGGTAGGCATGTCCATCCGTCATGGTCTGCTGGCCCTGCTGTCCCGGGGGCCTCGCTACGGCTACCAGCTGCGCGCCGAGTTCGAGGCGTCCACCGGCTCCACCTGGCCGCTCAACATCGGGCAGGTCTACTCCACCCTGTCCCGGCTGGAACGCGACGGCCTCGTCAGCCAGGCGGGCGCGGACGACGAGGGCCGGGTCGTCTACCGCATCACGACGGAGGGCGAGGCGGAGGTGCGCGAGTGGTTCGCCACCCCGATCGCGCGCGCCGACCGGCCGCGCGACGAGCTGGCGATCAAGCTGGCGATGGCGGTGACCGCGCCGGGCGTGGACGTGCGGGAGGTCGTGCAGACGCAGCGGACCGCCACCCTGCGGTCGCTCCAGGACCTCACCCGGCTCAAGGCCGAGGCGCCCGTCCTGCCCGAGGACCCCGGCGAGCGCGCCTGGCGCCTGGTCCTGGAATCGATGATCTTCCAGGCGGAGGCCGAGGTGCGCTGGCTGGACCACTGCGAGTCGTTCATGATCCGCGTCGCGCACACCGCGCCCGCCCCTGGTGAGCCCGCCCCTGATGAGCCTGTGCCCGGCGAGTCCGTGCCGGTCCGCCCCCTCCCTGGAAAGGAGACGCGCCGGTGAGCGTCCTGGTGATGAACGCGGTGTCGCGCGAGCACGGTTCCGGGGCCGCGCTGGTCCGCGCGCTGGACGGGGTCGGCCTGACCGTCGGGGCGGGGGAGTTCGTCGCGGTGATGGGCCCGTCGGGCTCCGGCAAGTCCACGCTGCTGACGCTGGCCGGGGGGCTGGACGCCCCCACCGCCGGTCAGATCCTGGTCGAGGGGGTGGACCTGGCGCGGCTGCCCCGCAAGAAGGTCGCCGAACTGCGCCGCCGCCGCATCGGCTACGTCTTCCAGGACCTCAACCTGATCCCGAGCCTCACCGCCGCCGAGAACGTCATGCTCCCGCGCGAGCTGGACGGCGTCCGCGCCCGCCAGGCCCGCCGCGAGGCGGTGCTCGCGCTGCGCGAGGTCGGCCTCGCCGAGCTGGCCGACCGGTTCCCCGAGGAGATGTCGGGCGGCCAGCAGCAGCGCGTCGCCATCGCCCGCGCCCTGGTCGGCGACCGCCGCCTGATGCTGGCCGACGAGCCGACCGGCGCGCTCGACAGCACCACCGGCGAGGAGGTCATGCGCGTGCTGCGGGCCCGCTGCGACGCGGGCGCGGCCTGCCTGATGGTGACGCACGAGTCCCGGCACGCCGCCTGGGCCGACCGCGTGGTGTTCCTGCGGGACGGCCGGATGGTCGACGCCACCGGCCCCCGCCCCGGCCCGGAGTCGCTGTTCCAGGAGGCCCGGTGAACACGGCCACGCTCCGGATCGCCTGGCGGGACGCGCGGCGGGCGAAGGGCCGGACCGCGCTGGTCGCCCTGATGATCGGCCTGCCGGTCATGATGATCACGGCGGTGGCGGTGCTGCTGCCCACCGCCGAGTGGTCGCTCCGGGAGGAGCTGCCCCACGAGCTGGGCCGCGCCGACGCCCGGATCAGCGGCGTCGCGCGGCAACCGGTCCAGCAGACCGGGATCACCGAAGACGGGTACTCCGGGGGCGGGCAGGACGACCCCGCGAAGCCGTGGAGCGCCGAGGAGATCCGGCGGCACGTCGCGGCCCGGTACGGCGACGGCGTCCGCGTGACGCCGGTGACCGACGTCGGCTGGCACCGGGTGCGGACGCCGCGCGGCGCGCGGGGCGTCAAGGTCACCGAGGTGGACCTGCGCGACCCGCTGACACGGGGGCTGTTCGACGTCGTCGCGGGACGGGCCCCGGCCGCGCCCGGGGAGATCGCGCTGGGCGCGGCGTTCGCCGAACGCGGCTTCCGGACCGGCGACACGGTGAGCGTCGACGGCGGCACCGCCAAGCGCCTGGTCGGGTTCGTGAGGTCCCCGCGCTTTCCGGGCGCGCCGGCCGCCGTCGCCGCGCCCGGCACGTTCGGCGGGCCCGACACGTTGACCCGCTGGCTGATCGCCACGGGCAAGCCGGTGACCTGGAAGGACGTGCAGGCGCTGAACGCCGCCGGGCTCACCGTGCTGTCCCGCGCGGTCGTCACCGACCCGCCCGACCGGCTGCGGCCGGAAACCGCCGACGGGAGACCGGGCACGGAGATCGCGATCAGCGCGATGGCCGTCGCGATGATCGTGCTGGAGGTCGTGCTGCTGGCCGGGCCCGCGTTCGCGGTCGGCCTGCGGCGGCGCCGCCGCGAGCTGGCGCTGGTCGCGGCCGTCGGCGGGCATGGCGGCCACCTGCGCGCGGTGGTGCTGGCGGGCGGTCTGGTGATCGGGGGTGTGGCCGCGCTGACCGGCGCGGCCACCGGCATCGGACTGGCCGCCGCCGTCGCCTGGCAGTCGGGGAACCTGAAGTCGGAGCCGTTCGGCCCGCTGGAGGTGCCCTGGCTCCAGGTGGCGGCAACGGTGGCGCTGGGCGCGGGCAGCGGCCTGGCGGCCGCGCTCGCCCCGGCGTTGCAGGCCGCCCGGATGAACGTGGTCGCCGCCCTGGCCGGACGCCGCGACCAGGCCCGCGCCCGCCGG
Organism: Actinomadura kijaniata NBRC 14229; assembly: GCF_001552175.1. GTDB lineage: Bacteria > Actinomycetota > Actinomycetes > Streptosporangiales > Streptosporangiaceae > Spirillospora > Spirillospora kijaniata. The sequence goes on along the minus strand of NZ_BCQR01000053.1, from coordinate 13,560 downwards.
GGCTGGCCGATCCTCGGCGGGCTGCTGATCGGCGGCGGGATCGCGCTCAGCCTGCTCGGAGCGCGGATCTGGCTGGAGTTCGGCGCGGCGTTCGGCGCCATCGCGATCATCATCGGCTGCGTGATGATCGGGCCGTGGGTGGTCGGCGTGACCGGGCGCGTCGCCGGGGCGCTGCCGCTGCCGCTGCGCCTGGCGGTCCGCGACGGCGCCCGCAACCGGGGCCGCGCCGCCCCCGCCGTCGCCGCGATCATGGCGGCGGTCGCCGGGATCACCGTGCTGGCCATCGGCGCGGCCAGCGACTTCGAGCAGCAGCGCGTCGAGTACCAGCCACGGCTGCCGATGGGCTCGACCGAGATCCGCATCGACCCGACGCGGGAGCGAGAGGTCCGGCGGGCGCTGGAGCAGGAGCTGCCCGGCGTTCCGTACGTGGCGCTGCGCTCCCTGCCCACCAGGGACAGCGGCTGCGGTGACGGCCCGGGGTCGGCGGCGCCGGACAACTGCCCGATGGTGGAGTTCACCCTGCCCGGCGACGGTGACGGGGTCATGGCCCCCGTCTACGGGGTCATGGTCGGCGGTCCGCGGGAGGCGCGCACGCTGCTCGGCCGCGACGTTCCCGAGGTGGCCGCCGCGCTCACGGCGGGCAAGGCCGTGCTGTTCCGCAGCCGGATCCCGGCGGACGGGAAGGTCGCGGCCCGGGTGTTCCGCTTCGAGGCCGAGCAGGACAGGACGCTGCGCGTCATCCGGAACATCCCGGCCGTTCCCGGGCCCGGCGACCCGCATGTCCGCGCCCTCGTCCCGCCGCGGGTCGCGGCCCGCTTCGGGCTGACGCCCTTCACCGACCGGATCGGCGTCCACCACGCCGACCACGTGGTCACCCGCGACGAGCAGGACCGGCTGACCGAACGTCTCGCCGGGGTGACGCGGGAGACGGGTGAGCGGGGCATGGGGGTCTACGTCGAACGCGGCTTCGACGCCTCCAACCTGGTGCCGATGGCGATCCTGGCGGCGGCGGCCGGGGTGCTGGTGCTGGGCGCGTCACTGATCACCACTGGGCTGTCGGCCGCCGACGCCCGGCCGGACCTGGCGACCCTCGCCGCGATCGGCGCCCGGCCCCGCACCCGGCGGCTGCTGATGATGGGCCAGGCCGGGTTCGTCGCGGTGCTGGGCTGCTGGCTGGGCGTCGCCGCCGGGATCGTGCCGGGGATCGCGGTCGCCTGGCCGCTCACCAACCCGGCCAACAACGGCACCGCCGAAGGGGCGCCCGCGCACGGCACGATCGTGGAGATCCCGTGGGAGCTGCTGGGGGCGGTCGGGGTGCTGGTGCCGTTGACGGCGGCGCTGGCGGCCGGACTGTTCACCCGGTCCCGGCTCCCGGTGGTGCGCCGGATGGCGAGTTGACCACCGCTCGGGCCACTTTCCGATACAAAAGGTTGGACAACCTGTCCCGTAACGACTTCGCAAAGAATTCACCCTACCGTTTTCGTGTCCGGTGTCCGATACTTGGCTAAAAGTCGCGAGGGGTGCGGCGTTCCCTGGGTTCCAGGGCGGATACTCATGGTGACCCGCGCCTGCGTGGCGGTGGGGCGGAGCGCATGAGCATCGAACGACTTCCCGGAGCCCGGGCCCCCGGGGGCCCGCGAACGTCGCAATTCCTTTCCGTGTCGGCATTTCCCTCGGCAGGTAATTCCCCGCTCCGCATTGCGCGCCACGCGGGGGAATATGGCGGAGGGCCGTGAGGTGGCGGCCGCCGAACGCGCCGTTCGCCGCTGGAACAGCTGCGGAACGGCGTGGCTGGCGTTGCTGCGGCACGTCTGGACCGCCGGCGAGGCGGGCATGGACGAGCACGGGCCCATCATCGAGGGGCCGCCGGTCCTCTTCGAGGTCAACGCGCTGAGCTGGGACGACCCGGTCCTGTGCCATCACGGCGACCGGATCCGGATGGCCCGGACCGCCCGCGAGTCCGGCCAGCCGCGCGACCTGGTCCGCCGGGTCGGGCCGGACGACGCCCCGGCCGGCTACTCGGTCCGGCTGCGGGACCTGCAGGGCGTCGACCAGATCCGCTGGGTCACCGACCTGCTGCGCGCCCGGCCCTGGACGACCAGCGCGTGGATCTCGCTCACCGTTCCCGGCGAACCCGTCGACGCGGTGCCCTGCCTGGCGGCGCTGTCGTTCCGCATCCGGGGCTACCAGCTGATCATGACGGCGATGTTCCGGTCGCAGAACGCCTACCGCGCCTACCTGTCCTACATCCCGCTGCGCGGCGTGCAGGTGGCGGTGGCCGAAGGACTGGGGCTGCCGGTGGGACCGATGCGGGTCTTCGTGGACGTGCCCTACGTGGCGGTGGCCGACGCCGAGCGCGTCGCGGCGATCCTGACCGCCTCCCCGGCCCCCGAACCGAACGCCGCCTGACAGCAGGTTCGATGGTCGCGGCCCGGTGGTGTCCGGGGGTTGTGCGGGTGGGCCTCGAACGTTCGGCCCGTCGTGTCACGGGCGACACCGCTACCATCGGTGGTCACAGGCGTGTCGCGGGACGAGTCGGCATCGCCGCCAACCGGATCTCCGAGCCGGGATAGACTCGCTTCCAGGCGGGACACGACGAGGTGGACTCGCGATTCTGCACGGCACATCCCACACATCTACTCCTCGAAGGACTGTTCCTTGAGCAAGCCTGTCGTCCTCGTCGCAGAAGAACTCTCCCCGGCCGGCATCGCCGTCCTCGAAGCCGACTTCGAGGTCCGGCACGTCGACGGCGCCGACCGCGCCGCGCTCCTGCCGGCCGTCGAAGACGTCGACGCGCTGATCGTGCGGAGCGCCACCAAGGTCACCGCCGAGGTGTTCCAGCACGCCCGGAAGCTGCGCGTGGTCGCCCGCGCCGGCGTCGGCCTCGACAACGTCGACGTCGAGGCCGCCACCAAGGCCGGCGTCATGGTCGTCAACGCGCCCACCTCCAACATCGTCACCGCCGCCGAGCACGCCATCGCGCTGCTGCTGGCCACCGCCCGGAACGTTCCGCAGGGCCACTCCGCGCTCAAGCAGGGCGAGTGGAAGCGCTCCAAGTACACCGGCGTCGAGCTGCAGGGCAAGACCGTCGGCGTCCTCGGCCTCGGCCGTATCGGCGTGCTGGTCGCGCAGCGGCTGGCGGCGTTCGACATGAACGTGATCGCCTACGACCCGTACGTGCAGGCCGCCCGCGCCGCCCAGCTCGGCGTGAAGCTGGTGCCCCTGGACGAGCTGCTGCGCGAGAGCGACTTCATCACCGTCCACCTGCCCAAGACCCCCGAGACCCTCGGCCTCATCGGCGACCGCGAGCTCCACCAGGTCAAGCCGAGCGTCCGCGTCGTCAACGCCGCGCGCGGCGGCATCGTCGACGAGACCGCCCTGGACCTCGCCCTCAAGGAGGGCCGCGTCGCCGGCGCGGGCATCGACGTGTTCTCCACCGAGCCGTGCACCGACAGCCCGCTGTTCCACCACGACAACGTCGTGGTCACCCCGCACCTCGGGGCCAGCACCCACGAGGCGCAGGAGAAGGCGGGCACCCAGGTCGCCCGTTCGGTGCGGCTGGCGCTGTCGGGCGAGTTCGTGCCCGACGCCGTCAACGTCCAGGGCGGCGCGGTCGCCGAGGACGTCAAGCCCGGCCTGCCGCTCGCCGAGAAGCTCGGCCGCATCTTCACCGCCCTGGCCGGGGGCGTCCCGGTCCGCTTCGACGTGGTGGTGCGCGGCGAGATCGCCGAGCACGACGTCAAGGTGCTGGAGCTGGCCGCGCTCAAGGGCCTGTTCCTGGACGTGACCGAGGAGGCGGTGACGTTCGTCAACGCCCCGCTGCAGGCCCGCGACCGCGGCGTCGAGGTCACCCTCACCACCAGCGAGGACAGCCCCGACTGGCGCAACGTCGTGCAGGTCCGCGGCACCATGGCCGACGGCTCGGTGGTGTCGGTGTCGGGCACCCTGTCCGGTCCCAAGCACATCGAGCGGATCATCGAGATCAACGGCTACGACATGGAGCTGGGCCCGACCCCGCACATGGCGTTCTTCACCTACGTCGACCGGCCCGGCATCGTCGGCACCGTCGGCCGCCTGCTCGGCGACGCGGGTGTCAACATCGCCAGCATGCAGGTCGGCCGGGACGCCAAGGGCGGCCGGGCGCTGATGGCGCTGACCGTCGACTCGGCGCTCCCGCCGCAGCTGGTCGAGGCCATCTGCGCCGAGGTCGGCGCGGACATGGGCCGCCGGGTGAACCTGCACGGCTGACCGTTCCCCGTCGAACGCCGCGATCCCGCACCGGGATCGCGGCGTTCGCGTTTCCGCAGGTCAACGCCTTATTCGTCTCATCATGTGAGAAGTTCGGCCACCGGTCGGGACAGCCGGGAACGCGCCGGGTACCGTGAGGTGTAGTCATGCGGCGCTTCGTAGTGATCCTTCGCTGCCGCAGCGGGGCCTGATCGGCAGGCCGGCGACCCGCTGCGGAGCGAGTGCTGCCGGCCATGCGACCGCCCGGCGCGCGGGCCGTGCGAACCACGGCGACCCGGCCGAGGCCCCGAACCAGCCGACACGACCATCACACGGAGCATCCCCATGCACGCTTCCACGCACACCGTCGCGCCGTCCTCCGACGACTCCCAGGAGGAGGCGGCCCGCGCCCTGCAGACCGCCCTGGACCGCCGCGACAACGGCGGCGCGTCCGGCCGCTGAGCCCCGGTTGCCCCCTGATCTTCCGCGGTGTAGGCAGGGGGCATGAACGGTGAGGCGGCCACGGCCGACGACGTCCGGGAGGCCCTGGCCCGCAACGCGGAGCTCGGGCCCTACTTCACGGTCGTCACCGACCCGGCCGAGTCCGCCGACCCGACCTGGCGGCCCCTGCCCGAGCACGACCCCGAGCACCTGGGCGGGCTGGTGGACGCCTACGCCGGACGCCTCGGCACCGCCGACCGCCGCGTGGCCGCCTCGATCCTGTTCCAGGGACTGGCGTCGCGGCTGTGGTCCCCGGCGGTCGCGGCGGCGGCGCGGGGGATCGTCCCCGACCTGTCGTCGCTGCACTGGCGGTGGGCCCCCGGCGCGCCGGTCGCGCTGTGGCTGGCCGATCCGCGCGGATGGCGTGCGGACGCGCCCGGCGCGCTCGTGCACCGCGCGGTGGTGGACGGGCAGCTGCGCCCGCTCCGCGAGACGCTGCTGGCGGTGGTCAAGCTGGCCGACGGCCTGCTGTGGGGGAACGCCGCCTCCGCGCTGGCCGGCACGGCGCACGCGGGCGGGCGGCGCCCCGAGCTGGCCGCCCCGATCCGCGCCCTGACCGAGGACCTGCTGACACGCGAGCCGTTGCGGGGAACGGGCGCGTTCACCCGCAACGGCTTCGTGCGCCGGAGCTGCTGCCTGTACTACAAGGTCCCGCCGGGCGGCGAGATGTGCGGCGACTGCGCCCTGCTGCCGCGCTGAGCGGTCAGGCCGCGACCGCCTCCGGCGACGGCCGCCGGGCGAGCGAGCGCTCCGTCAGGTGGCCGAACAGCAGGCCCAGCGTCGCCCACAGGGCGATCTGGACGCCCAGCGAGGCCACGCGGAAGTCCCACAGCACCGTCGCCGGGAAGCCGTCGGCCACCGCGTCGGGCCTGGGCGTCAGCCGGAACACGACCGCCAGCACGACGGCGAAGCCGACCGCGCTGACGACGGAGGCGTTCCACACGCCCAGCCTCGGCGCGAGCCGCCGCCCGACGATGACGGCCGCCGTCGTCGCCAGGACGCCGAGCGCCACCATCGAGAAGTACAGCGCCGTACGGCCGCCGATGGTGTCGGGGTTGCCGACCGCCGGGGGAGTGGCCGGGTACTTCAGGAACGGCACCAGCACCACCGCCACGAACCCGGCCAGCGCGACCAGGGCGGAGGTGGCGCGGGCGCCCAGCGTGCCGAGCCGCCCGTAGGCGAACGCGAACGCGATGGCGAACAGCCCGCCGACCGCCACCCCGTAGAAGCCCATCGCCGTGATCAGCCCGATGGTCCGCTGCGCGGCGCGGCTGACCGGGGCCTCCTCGGCGTGCTCGGCGGCCGCGCCGTGGTGGGCGTGCCCGGCGGCGCCGGACTCCTCGAACGCGATGGCGTGCCCGACCTGCGGCTCCCCGTAGATCCAGGCGATGGCCAGCGCCACCGCGGCGGCGGCCAGCCCGACGAGCATGCCGCGGACCAGCAGTGATCTCATCATGATGCGCGCGACCCCGGCCGGTCAGTGGCAGGGGAAGCCGAGCAGGTGGCGTCCGTCGTGGGTGAACTCGTGCACCCAGTTGCCGCCGAACAGGGAGGTGGCGCCCTGCTCCGCGCCGACGAAGTAGATCAGCACCAGGCCGAGGACGGCGGCGAGCACCGCCCACGGGACGACCTCGCGCACGGGGACGCGGACCGGCGCCGGCCGGGACTGCTGCGCGGACGGAACGGCGGACTGGGCCATGTCGACGATCTCCTCACGGGGTTCACGCGCCCCGGTATGCGGAGGACGACGGAGCAGTTCCTGACTTCCCGGGCCGCTCCGCGCGGGAGGCGGCCGGGTCACAGTGGCGGGACCGTCCCGGAATCGCACCGGGTTCCTGCGGAGCCGTCGCCTCGATGTTGACTTGTTCGCCCAGAGCGTCCCCTGTGCGAGGTTCGGCGTCAAGTCACCGTTCGGCCCGTCCGTCCGCGCGGCGGTTCCGCCGTGGAACGCTCATCTTGAATGGTGAGACCATTTCTCATGAGTTGAGACGTTGCGGTAGAGTGCGCGCATGGCTTCCCGCAGCATCCGGCTGGCCGTCATCCCTGGTGACGGTATCGGCCCCGAGGTGGTCGCGGAAGGGCTGAAGGTTCTCGACGCCGTGGCCCCCGCGTTCGACCTGACGTTCGAGCAGACCGCCTACGACCTGGGCGCCGCCCGCTGGCACCGCACCGGCGAGGCGCTCCCGGACTCGGTGCTGGAGGAGCTCCGGGGCCAGGACGTCATCCTGCTCGGCGCGGTCGGCGACCCGAGCGTCCCGAGCGGCGTGCTGGAGCGGGGCCTGCTGCTGCGCACCCGGTTCGAGCTGGACCACTACGTCAACCTGCGGCCGGTCAAGCTGTTCCCCGGCGTCCAGACCCCGCTGGCCGGGATCAAGCCCGAGGACATCGACATGGTCGTCGTCCGCGAGGGCACCGAGGGCCCCTACACCGGCGTCGGCGGCGTGCTGCGCAAGGGCACCCCGCACGAGGTCGCCACCCAGGAGAGCGTCAACACCGCGTTCGGTGTCGAGCGGGTCGTCCGGTACGCGTTCGAGGTCGCCGCCAAGCGCCCGCGCAAGCGGCTGACCCTCGTCCACAAGGACAACGTCCTCACCTTCGCCGGCGACCTCTACCAGCGGGTCCTGAAGCGGGTCGGCGCGGAGTACCCGCAGGTCACCACCGACTACTGCCACGTCGACGCGGCCACGATGTTCTTCGTCAACCAGCCGCAGCGCTTCGACGTCGTCGTCACCGACAACCTGTTCGGCGACATCATCACCGACATCGGCGCGGCCATCGCGGGCGGGATCGGCCTGGCCGCATCCGGCAACGTCAACCCCGACCGCACCGCCCCGTCGATGTTCGAGCCCGTCCACGGCAGCGCGCCCGACATCGCCGGGCAGGGCAAGGCCGACCCGACCGCCACGGTCCTGTCGGTCGCCATGCTGCTGGACCACGTCGGCGAGGCCGAGGCCGCCCGCCGCGTCGAGCGGGCCGTCTCCGAGGACCTGGCCGAGCGCCGCGGGCAGGGCGCCCGTTCCACGGCGCAGATCGGCGACGCCATCGCCAAGCGAGTATCCGGCTAGCGGCGCGCCACCCGCCGGACGGGACACTCCGGGCGCGCCCCACGGCGCGCCCGGTTTTTTCGTGCGCGCACCGTGATCGAGGGGTGGGTCTCGACGAAGTACGACAATAAGGACTAAGGAATGCCGAGCGGCAACGGGGCCGCCCAGGCGATCCGCGAGAGGACCTCATCATGAGCAGCACCCTGGACTTCGACATCCGGCCCAATCCGCGGCCGACGCCCGCCGCCGAGCGTGAGCGCATCCTGGAGAACCCGGGATGGGGGCAGCACTTCACCGACCACATGGTCACCATCCGTTACTCGGCGGACAAGGGCTGGCACGACGCGCGGCTGGAGCCCTACGGTCCGCTCGCGCTCGATCCCGCCTCCCAGGTCCTGCACTACTCGCAGGAGCTGTTCGAGGGCCTGAAGGCCTACAAGCAGGCCGACGGCTCGATCGTCACGTTCCGGCCGTTCTCCAACGCCGCCCGCATGAACCGCTCGGCCCGGCGGATGGCGATGCCGGACATCCCCGAGGAGCTGTTCGTCCGGGCGCTGGAGGTCCTGGTCTCCACCGACCGGGACTGGGTCCCCGACCAGCCGGGCCACAGCCTGTACCTGCGGCCGTTCATGTTCGCCACCACCCGCGCGCTCGGCGTCAACCAGCCCGCGCAGGAGTACCTGTTCGTGGTGATCGCCTCTCCGTCCGGCAACTACTACGCGCGCGGCATCAAGCCGGTCACCGTCTGGCTGTCGCAGACCTACACCCGCGCCGCCCCCGGCGGCACCGGCGAGGCCAAGACCGGCGGGAACTACGCCGCCTCGTTCGCCGGGCAGGCCGAGGCCGTCGCGCACGGCTGCGACCAGGTCGTCTGGCTGGACGCCGTCGAGCACCGCTGGGTCGAGGAGGTGGGCTCGATGAACCTGATGTTCGTCTTCGGCTCCGGCTCGGGCGCCCGCCTGCTCACCCCCGCCCTCACCGGCACGCTGCTGCCGGGCATCACCCGCGACTCGATGCTCAAGCTCGCGCCCGACCTCGGCATCCCGGTCGAGGAAGGCAAGATCAACATCGACGAGTGGCAGGCCGGCTGCGAGTCCGGCGAGATCACCGAGGTGTTCGGCTGCGGCACCGCCGCGATCATCAGCCCGGTCGGCGCGGTCCGGGGGGCCGACCGCGAGTGGACGATCGGGAACGGCGAGCCCGGCGAGCTCTCCATGAGGCTGCGCGAGGAGCTGCTGGGCATCCAGTCCGGCACCCGCCCCGACCCCTACGGCTGGATCCACCGCATCATCTGACGGCCCCCGAACGCGGAAACGCCGCCCCCGAGAAGGCTCCGGTGGGCGGCGTTCGCCGTCCCGGGGGGCGGATGAGACCCTTTCGTCCCACATTGTGAGACGCGATGTGACGAAAGTGAGACGGGTATGGCAGACTGGCCGACATCATGCGCCACAGCCTCGTGATTATCGGCTGGCGCGCCGGCATCTGAACGGGACACCGCCGGCGCGCAGACCTCTCACGTCCGTGAGGGGTCTTTTTGTTTCCCCGGACACGGGACGCCACGGGCCGGCCACGACACCCCGAGGGGGACTACTCATGCAGGGCGACGCCTTCCACGTCTACGACACCACACTGCGCGACGGGTCGCAGCAGGAGGGGCTCAACCTCACCGTGGCCGACAAGCTGGCCATCGCCCGGCACCTCGACGACCTCGGCGTCGGGTTCATCGAGGGAGGCTGGCCCGGCGCCAACCCCAAGGACACCGAGTTCTTCAGGCGCGCTCGAACAGAGCTGCACCTGAACAACGCGCAGCTCACCGCGTTCGGCGCGACCCGCCGGGCCGGTCTGAAGGCCGCCGACGACCCCCAGGTGGCCGCCCTGCGCGACTCCGGCGCGCCGGTCGTGACGCTCGTCGCCAAGAGCCACGACCGGCACGTCGAACTGGCCCTCCGCACGACACTGGAGGAGAACCTCGCGATGATCCGCGACACGGTCTCCCACCTGCGTGCGGAGGGCCGGCGAGTCTTCCTGGACGCCGAGCACTTCTTCGACGGCCACGCCGCCAACCGCGCCTACGCGCTGGAGGTCGTGCGCACCGCCGCCGAGGCCGGGGCCGACGTCATCGCGCTGTGCGACACCAACGGCGGCATGCTCCCCGACGAGCTCGCCGACGTCGTCCACGACGTGGTCTCCGTCGGCGCCCGCGTCGGCATCCACTGCCACGACGACTCCGGCTGCGCCGTGGCCAACACCCTCGCGGCGGTGCGGGCCGGGGCCACCCACGTCCAGGGCTGCGCCAACGGCTACGGCGAGCGCAGCGGCAACGCCAACCTGTTCACCGTCGTCGGCAACCTCCAGCTCAAGCGCGGCATGCGCCTGGTCTCCGACGACCAGCTCGCCCGCATGACCCGCATCGCGCACTCGGTCTCCGAGGTCACCAACATCGCGCCCAGCTCCCAGCAGCCGTACGTGGGGCTGTCGGCGTTCGCCCACAAGGCGGGCCTGCACGCCTCGGCGATCAAGGTGGACCCGGACCTGTACCAGCACATCGACCCCGCCGTCGTCGGCAACGACATGCGCATGCTGGTCTCCAGCATGGCCGGGCGCGCCTCGGTCGAGCTGAAGGGCCGCGAGCTGGGCTACGACCTGTCCGGTGACCGCGCCCGGCAGGTCGTCGACAAGGTCAAGGAGCTGGAGAACGTCGGCTACACCTTCGAGGCCGCCGACGCGTCGTTCGAGCTGCTGGTCCGCGAGGAGCTGACCGGCGTGCGGCAGCGGCACTTCGAGGTCGAGTCCTGGCGCACCATCGTCGAGCGCCGCTCCGACGGCGCCATGGTGTCGGAGGCCACCGTCAAGCTGCACGCCAAGGGCGAGCGCATCATCGCCACCGGCGAGGGCAACGGCCCCGTCAACGCCCTCGACAACGCCCTGCGCACCGCCCTGGAGCGGCTGTTCCCCGAGCTGGCCCGGATGGAGCTGGTCGACTACAAGGTCCGCATCCTGGAGGGGACCCACGGCACCCACGCCCGCACCCGCGTGCTGATCGAGTCCTCCGACGGCGAGCACGAGTGGGGCACCGTCGGCGTCGCGGACAACGTCATCGGCGCGTCCTGGCAGGCGCTGGAGGAGGCGGTGTCGTTCTGCCTGCTGCGCGCGGGCTACGAGGCGGGGTGACCGGCGGGAATTTCCCGCCACGGCCGGGCATTGTCCGGGCATGGGCATTGAGGTCACCAACAACGCCGACGCGGGCCGGTACGAGATCCGCACCGACGGCGAGCTCGCCGGTTTCGCCGAGTACCGGCTGCGCGGCGACGGCACGACCGTCTTCACGCACACCGAGATCGACCCGGGGTTCGAGGGGCGGGGCCTCGGCGGCGAGCTGGCCCGGGGCGCGCTGGACGACGTGCGGGGACGCGGCGTGAAGACGGTGCCGCTGTGCCCGTTCATCAAGGGGTGGATCGAGAAGCACCCCGACTACCAGGACCTCGTCGCCTGACGGACGGCCGCCGGACACCTCCGGCGGCCGTTGCCGTCTCAGGCCTTGGGCTCGGCGCTCTGGATCACCTCGAAGCCCCACACCTCGGCCGCGGTGGCGGCCGGACCGCCGTGCCCGTGGCCGTGGCCGTGCCCCTGGGCCTCGGCGTCCTTGGCGGCCTGCGCGTGCCCGTGCCGGAACGCCTGGCTCTCGGTCCAGCGCGTGAAGTCCTCCTCGCTGCGCCACTGGGTGACGACCAGGTACCGGTCGAACCCCTCGGTGGGCCGCAGCAGCCGGAACCCCTCGAAGCCCTCGGCGGACTCCACCAGCCCGGCCCGCCCCGCGAACCGCCGCTCCAGCTCCTCGCGCCGCTCGGCGGGCACGGTCAGCACGTTGATCTTGACCACGGACACGGGCAACCCCCTTCGTAGACGACCGTCTCGACCCTATCCAGCCGCCGCCCGGCCGCTCATCCGGCCCGCAGCCGTGTCGCCGGCGGCTCCGACAGGCGGACCCAGCCGGCCAGCGCCGCCTCCTTCACGTGCACGCGGGTGCGCGCGTAGCCGGCCGGCCCGGCCCGGTCGCCGCCGTGGCGGACGACGTGCTCGTAGACGAACTCCGAGACGATGAACCCCAGGTCCGCGCCCGTCTCCCGCAACCGGGCCTTGAGCGCGGGCGCCTCCAGCAGCCGCGCGGTCTGGATGATCGCGCTGCCGGAGACGCCGCGCGGATCCCGTTCGACCGGGCCGACGTGCAGCGCCACGCAAAGCTGTAGCCACCGGGCGTCGCCGGGGCCGGCCCCGGCCTCCCGGTTGTACCGCCGCAGCCCGTCCGCCAGCCGGTCCCGCACCGGGCCGACCAGCAGCCGGGTCGGCGGGTACGTGCGCGGAGAGGCGGGCGTGCGCACCGAACTGGCCGGCGTCCGACATCTCGGCGGTGGCGTGCTGCCCGCGCCCCTGGAGGTCGTCGAGAGGCTCCTCGTCGGGGTGGGTGAGCCGTGCGTGCGGTACCGCTCCTACGACGACGGGCCGGAGCAGGTCGATCGGCAGGCGCGTCGCTACTGGTGAACATGGTGAACACGCGTTTGTCAGAAGGTTTTACCGGCGTGTCGTGGGCGGGAAAACCCTCTCTGATCTTGGGTTATCACTCTAAGTAATCAACCCATCACGGACAAGGGTCGCACATCCCGGCTAAAGTGGTGGCGGAAATCACGTTTGACGGCCACCATGAGTGGCTCCGGCCGCGTGTTGATCCCGCGGCCGACCGAGACCGACCCGGAGTGAACCTATGCCTGTTCGACCCTGCAGTCCCGAGACCGTGGTGACCACCACGGACGGGCCCTGGGCCGACGTGTCCTTCGGGCTGGGCGAGTTGTACGAGCTCGAAGGCGATCTGGCCCAGGCCGCCGAGTGGTACCGCGAGGCGGCCGAGTCCGGACGGGCCGACGCCGCGCTGCGGCTGGGCGACGTGCTGGGACGGCTGGCCGACGAGCGGCTGCCCGCCGCGCCCGACACCGCCGAGGAACTGCTGGCCGAGGCCACCCGCTGGCTCAGCGGCGCGCCGGCCGCCTCCTCGCCCGACGCCATCGAGCTGATCACCGAGATGCTCGACCGGCACCACCGCTGGGCCGCGCGGCGCGGGCTGGAGCCCGGCCCCGCGAGCTGACCAGGGTCAAGATCCGGCATGGGGTGAACCGAACGGCCCTGCGCATCGTCGGATTCCAGTGAGACCGAATGTCCCTGGAAGGTGACCAGTTGAGCGGCGAGGAACCCGGGCGCGTCCCCCCGGACCACAAGACGACCACCGAGTTCGAGATCCCTGCCGCGCGGCCCGACGAGCCCGCGGCGACGGCGGAGCCCGCCGGGGACCAGGGCGAGGCGACCGTCGTCGACCGGCCGGTCGACCCCGGCGACACCGCCCGGGACGACGTCCGGAACGACTGGGACGACACGCGGGACGACCCGGACGCCACGGCCTTCGACGTTCCCCGGAGCGCTCCCCCGGAGGGCGAGGCCCCGACCGAGGCGGACGCGACCGTCACCGACTTCCGCTCCGAGGGCGGGCCGGGCGCCGGGGCCGGCGAGCCCCCGGCCACCGTCGTCGACCTCCACAAGGAGCGGGCGGAGGGCCCGCCGCTCCTCGCGGACGTCCCGGAGGCGCCCTGGACCGCGCAGTTCGGGGCGGAGGCGGCCGAGACCGCCGAGGAACCTCCCGGGCCCCCCGTCGGGCCCGCCGCGGCCGGGTCGGCCGCCGCCGAGGCCCCGACCGCCCCCACGCCCGTCGGTCCCGCGCCGTCGCACCTGCGGGCCGAGGCCC
>NZ_BCQR01000052.1 GCF_001552175.1 Actinomadura kijaniata NBRC 14229 | reverse complement strand
TCCGAGTACGGCGGATACCCGTAAATCGCCTGGATGCCGACGATGTCATCGGCAGTGAGGCTTCGGCGCATTCCGCCGTAGTACGCGTACATGACCGAGGACACGTCGTCGGAGTGGTCGAGCCCCAGACCGTGACCGATTTCGTGGAGCGCCACCGAGAGAAGATCGATTCCCGTGGGCGGAGTGTTCACCGTCCAGGTCTCGTCCTCATCGAAATGCAGGTCTCCGGCAAGGAGGCTGTCCGGTGGTGGAGGGAAGAAGCAGTGCGCGAGAACGTTCGAGGCGCCATCGAACGCCCAGCCGTCTCCGTGGTTGCCGGAATACCAGCCGATCTGCATGTCGCTCGCGCCAGGCGCCTCACCGAAGTGCAGGGGCGAGACCGCCGCCCAACGGTCGAACGCCTGCTGCACCGCCGCACGCGCATCGTTGACAGGCAGATCGGCCCCCGTGTTGTCGAAGTGGTAGGAGAGATTGTTCTTGCTCCAGCGGCGCCCGGACATGACGAAGCTGCGCGGTCCTTCTTCCGTCACGCCGTCGGGCCGGTCGGGAACCCCACAACGGGGCGTGTTCAGCAGAGCCAACGTCTTCGGGCCGACGAACCCATCCGACTTCAGGCCGTTCTGCTGTTGGAACGCGAGGACGGCCCTCTCCATGGTCTCGTCGAACCGCTCCACGTCATCCGGTTCGGCGTCCACCACCGGACGCCATCCCTCGAACTCGTAGAGTCTCTCGTTGGGGAAGTACCCGAAGTGCTTCAGGTAGTTGAAGAGTTTCCGCACCTCCGTGCCCGTGCTTCCGAGCCTCATGGTCCGTGACGGCACTCGATCCGACGTTGACATTTCTCCTCCTGTGATCCTGGTTCGGTTGCCATGCGAGGAACATGGCGGGCCGTTGAAGTCCGCAACGGCACGGAGAGCGGTAACGTGACCCCAAGACACTCGCTGTCGGGACACGGCGTCGAGTGGCGGGGACGGTTCCCTGAGGGACCGGGCCGGGCGGCTGGCACCGCAGGTGCGGTGGGCGCTGTCGCCGGGGCCGGGGGGCGGACGGTCGCCGCGTCGGGGGCGGGCGGCCGGTCACCGGTATGTATTTTCGGGTGACACGCTTTGCGCGTTTTGGTGCTTATCTCAGGTATAAGCCCAGGTCACTTGGGATACCAGAGCGCCAATTTCACATAGCGACAAATGATCTACCCTCCGTAGCAGGGTTCTCGGTGATGCCGTGGCACCCCGGGCCCGCCGTTCCTCGTGGCAGGGCCTGCACCGACCGCCACCGGTGACCCCGGCGGCACGCCACTGCTCACGCGGGTTCCGTGCTCTGGCTCTGTCCGTAAATCGGGGCCACGACACCGTCCGCAAGGCTGACAACAGCCTGGAGACCGCCCGCCGCGAACGTGAGGTACCCGTCCGCGCCATCACCGCCAGAGGCAGGATCCCAACCGGCGTCGTGCACCGAACCCCGCCCCAGACCTACGCGGAAGCCCAATGGCAGAGCCATGGCCGCGGCGGTCGCCGAGGGCGCCCTGTTGGGACCGGCCAGGAACGACCGCTCGGCGATGGCCCTGTCGTGCTTCGCGGTGATGTCGGGGACGGAGCCGGATCGGGCGCGATAGGACGCCGTCAAGGGCCCCTTCCGCATCGACCGGCCCAGCCTCTCGGTGGAGGTGGTGCGGGCGCCGCTCGACATCGACACCGACCCCGGCCGACCGGCAGCCTCGGGCGGACGCTGCCGCTGATGACGGTCGGCGCGCCGGAGTTCTCGCGGTGCACCACGCGCAAGGACCTGCTCGGGGGTCACAGGCATGTCCGCCCTGCACGTCTTGGCGGGCGGCTGCGAGGAGACGCTGCGACTGACGCTCGGTCGCGTCGGTGATCCCGGTCCGTCCGAGTTCAGGATCGTCAGCGATGCGCCGCTCGGCATTGCCCTGGAGCAGGAACGCGACGAGATCGCCGAAGTGCTCGCACGGGCCGGGTCGACCTGACCCGGCCCGTGCGAGCACTTCGGCCGAACGGGCGCCCTTCACCGGCCTTGAGGCGGTGAAGGGCGCCCCGTCATCATGTCCCGTGACCCGCGACGGCCTTGCTCGGGTCGTGAGGGAGTCTGCGGGCTCCGTGGTGATCGACCGTCCACCGGTTCTTCCGCGACGGTCGATCACCACTTCGAGCCGGCGGTGGCGGTGCGGCGGCAGCGTCCGCGCCACCGCCCACCGCACAGGACGAACGGGGTCAGCCCCGAGGTCCGTGCAGAGCCCTCACGCTCCGGCGTTTGCTGACTTGACCTCAACGAGGACCACGTTCACTTCCCCCGCCAGCAACTCCCAGGCGTGGTCGAAGGCGTCCTCCTGCCAGACGACCGCGCCGGGGTTCAGGTCCACGATCTGCGTCGTCCCGTCCGCCCAGGTCACCTTCTGTCGCCCGGAGCCGAGGTTGACCACGAGCATCGGCGGGTGCGAGTGCATCGCGCTCTCCCAACCGTGAGAGGCGCGCGCGTGGACCACCCGAACGTGCTCGTTCTCGAACAAGATCTGGTGCGCGTCGGGATCCACGACCGTTGCGTGCTGGGGCTTCTGAGTCGAGTTCTGGGTCTGTCTCGAAAGCGAACTACTCACCGCGGGCTCCTGTCCGCCGGGCTGCTGCGCGGCCTAACCTCGCTGGTCCACCCGGCTGCGTCGCTAAACCATAACCATGGTCAGTTGTTAAAAACAACCTCTATGAGCGGCAAGTTAGGATCAGGCTGGATACAGGAGGGAAGTGGTCATGCCGACCAGCCGTAGTTACCGGGATTCGTGTGGGATGGCTCGGGCCCTCGACGTCGTCGGGGAGCGGTGGGCGCTGCTGGTCGTCCGCGAGCTGCTCCTGGTGCCCCAACGCTTCTCCGAGCTGCGGCACGCCCTGCCCAACGCCAGCTCGAACCTGCTTGCCGACCGACTTCGGGAGCTCGAACATCACGGTGTGATCCGTCGCCGCAAACTGGCGTCGGCGGGCTCGCACGTCTACGAGCTGACCGAGTGGGGCCGGAAGCTGGAACCGATCGTCCTGGCTCTGAGCGAGTGGGGAATCGACGCCCCGAGCCCCCCGGAGCCCACCTCGCTCAGCGCCACCTCGGTGCTGATCTTCCTGCGGATCGGCCTTCGTCCCGACCCGGCGGCACCGCCGATCGTCTGCCGCCTCGATCTCGACGGCTCGGTCTGGACGGTCCGCGTCTCCTCCGGAGAGGTTCAGGTGCAGGGCGGCGAACCGGCCACGGCCGACATCTCGCTTCGCACGGACCCCAAGACGCTCGGCAGCCTGCTGGACAACCCGGCCTCGCTCGACTCCGCGCTCGCCGAAGGGAGCGTGGCGCTTGTGGGCGACCTGCTGACCCTCAAACAGCTGCTGTACGGAGCCCCCGACCCGCAACGGTCGTGATCGCCGCCCTCTACAGCGAGTGTGAGGTCATGGCGGTGAAAAGCGGTGGCTTGACGGGTGTCACGCATACGGCCCCCTCCCTGTTCGGGGCGGGGGCCGTTCGCGTGTTCGGGCGGTTGGCGCGGTGGGTGCCACCGCGCCGGTCATCACCGTGCCAGACGGTCACGAGACTTCACCGGTCGGGCACTTCTCACACGTCGTCCCAGGCCGCGGCGCACATCTTCCAGCCGGTCGCGGTCCGGATGAACTGGGTGGTCTGACGGCCCGCCCCCTCGAACCACTCGCCGTTGAGGTAGCCGGACTTGCCGTACTCGCTGAACCGGTGCGCGATCGACCCGAAGATCTCGGTGCGTTCGGAGACCTCCCACTCGGAGAACTCGGTGAGCGTCCCGTCGGTGAGCATCTTCTCCCGGGGCGCGATGAACGTGTCGAGGTCGTAGATCTCGGTCTTCCCCCCGACGTTCTTGATGATCAGTCCCTCCGGGATGAACACCTCACGGATGACGTCGAGGTTCGGCCGGCTGCCGCCGGTGTTGCCGAACGCACCGAACAGGGTGCGCATCATCTGGTCGAGCTCGGCCTTGACGTCGGCGGACATGGAACCTCCGATTCACATAACAAGTGTTTTGTGAACATATCCTGTCCGCATGCCACGCCACAAGGGAGACCATGACGCCCGACGCCGCGACGTGTCCGGGGCGGTGTGGCGGGTGCTGGCCGCGCACGGGTTCGGCGGCCTGACGCTGCGGGCGGTCGCCACCGAGATGGGCGCGACGACCGGCCTGCTCACGCACTACTTTCCGAACAAGAAGGCGCTGGTCGCGCATGCGCTGACGCTGCTGGACGAACGCCGGGCCGCGCGGCCCGGACACGCCGAGCCCGACGGGCTCGGCGCCCTGCGCGCGATAGTGCTGGACATCCTGCCGTGCACACCGCAGGCGGCCGCGGACAACCGGATCTGGGTCAGCTCGTGGGACGCGGCGCTGGCCGACCCGGATCTCGCCGCCGGGCACGCGGCCCGCTACGCGCGTTCGCGCGAGCGGATCCGGCACCAGGTGCGAACGGCGCAACGCCTGGGAGAGCTGCCGCCCGCGGATCCGGACGACATCGCGGCGACGATCCAGGCCTTCACGCTCGGCCTCATCGTGCAGGTTCTGTTCAGCCCGGAGGAGTTCCCACCCGAGCGGCAGACCCGCCTCCTGGACGACTTCTTGGCCGCCCTCGCAGTCGAAGGCCGGTAGCCCGGCGGATCAGGGGGCCGGTGGAGTCAGCTGCCGGAGCGGCTGGTTGCCCGTCGGGCGTCTTCCCGCGTTCGGGGTCCTTCGTCACACGGGCATCAGGGTCTCGGCCGGCGCGGGTCCGTGCGGCTCGGATCGCCGGATCGGTGCTCGCGACGCCGCCGGTCGTCGAGCGACACCTCGGCGCCTGGCCGAACGACCCGAGCCGGTCAAGGGCCTGCCGCGGGTCGCATTCGCTTTGGCGGCGGAAGTCAGGGCATCACTCCCGCCATGTAGGCCCCGACGACCACCAGGAGGCCGAGGAATCCGAGTGGGCCCGCCGTCCAGGAGGCCGCGAGCGCCTGCCCTGCCGTGGCACCGGCGTCCTCCAGGTCCTCACGTGTCCGCCTGACCGGCAGCATGCTCATGGCCACGGGCGTGTACAGCACCGCGGCGAGCACGGTGACGCAGGAGCCGACCCAGTCCAGGTCCATCTCGTAGCCGAGTTCCGCCCCCGTCTTGCAGAGTGCGAGGAAGGCCGCCGCGCAGAGCAGCTGCGCGCCTACGGCGCGCGCCAGGGCGCCCGGAACACCGCCCGCCCGGCGGGCGATCCAGCCGTGCAGCAGGTCGTCCACCACCACGGAGGAGACGGTCACCCCCCAGAAGAACAGCGCCACCAGTCCGAGCCAGCCCAGCGTTTCGAACATCGACCGATCCCACCCCGTCCCCGTCGTACGGACGAGCCGCACCGTGTGCGGTCCCCGCCACGGTGCCGACCCCGCTGACAACGAGACGTACCGGCGGACGGATCGGTGCCGCCGTTCTCGGCGGCCGGCATTCCGGCAGCGGCTTTCGCGGCGTTGGCGATCGTCACTGTCCGCGACGGTTTCCGCGCTCACAGTGGCCGGATTTTGATCTTGAAGGTAGGATGGGCGGTTCAGGCGGTGACCGTATGGCCGGGAGGCTGGGGAACGGTCACCGCCTGAGCCGTCCTCGCCCGGTCGGTCCAGGGCGCGGCCGTCAGAGGGACGGCGCCCGGTGGGTGAGGCGGGCGTTCACCACGGTGAGGAGGACGGGCAGCTCGGCGAGGTCCTCGTCCGGGACGGTGAGCGGGTTGTCGGCGAAGACCGTCAGGTCGGCCCGGTGGCCCGGGGCGAGCCGTCCCGCGCGGTCCTCTTCGGCGGCGACCCAGGCCGGGCTGAGGGTGTAGCCCTGGAGTGCCTGGAGCGGGGTCAGTGCCTGCTCCGGCCCGTGCGGCGGCCGCGTCAGGTCGCGGCTCGGGCGGCGGTGCCGGGCCCCCGCCATGACGGCGAGGGGCTGGTAGGGGGCGATGGGCCAGTCCGAGCCGAGGACGACCGTCGCGCCGGCGTCCCACAGGTCGCGGCAGCGGAACGCGCGGGCGGCGCGTTCCTCGCCGAGGCGGCGCGACCAGTTGTCGGTGTGGTCGGCGCGGGTGAACTCGCAGCAGTGGGTCGGCTGCATGGACGCCGCGACGCCGAGGCGGGCGAAGCGGCGCACGGTGTCGTCCGGGACGGTCTCGATGTGCTCGATGCGGTGCCGGGGGGAGCCCGCCTTCTCCCCCGTCCCGGCCTGCGCCTTCTCGATGGAGTCGAGCGCGTGCCGGACGGCGGCGTCGCCGATGGCGTGGGTGGCGGTGGGCACGCCCTCGCGGTGGAGTTCCGCGACGGCCCGGGTGTAGGCGTCCGGGTCGGGCCAGAAGGCGTGCGTGGACTCGCCGTGGCAGTCGGGCCGTTCGAGCCAGGCGGTGCCGTTGTCGATGGTTCCGTCCATGAACAGCTTCACGCCGGCGACCCGCCACAGGTCGCCGCCCGCCCCCTGGGTCCGGACGAGTCCGGCGATCGCGTCGGCGTCCGCGCCGGGCTGGCACCAGGGGGCGACGCGGACGCGCAGCGCGAGGTCGCCCGCCTCTTCCAGCGCGGCGTAGAGGGAGAGGCTGTCGCCGTTGGCGTCCATGGCGTGGCCCCCGGTCAGGCCCGCGGCGGCCATGCCGCGCAGGACGGCGGCGGCCCGCGCCCGGATCTCGGCGGCGGTGGGACGCGGCATGACGGCCTCGACGAGTTCGCACGCCGCGTCCTCCAGCAGCAGGCCGGTGGGCCGCCCCTCGTCGTCGCACACGATCTGGGACGACTGCGCGAAGTCGCGCGGGCCGTCGATGCCGGCGAGTTCCAGGGCGCGGGGGCTCGCCAGCATGGAGTGCGCGTCGAACAGGTCGATCGCGGCGGGGACGTCGGCGAGGACGGGGCCGAGCGCGGCGGCGGTGACGGGCCGGTCGCCGAAGACGTTCGGGTCGAGGCCCCAGCCGCGCAGCCACGCGCCGGGGGCGAGGGCGCGGGCCTCGCGGGCCAGGGCCTCGCGGACGGCGGCGAGGTCGGCGCAGCCGGACAGGTCGACGCCCATCGTCCGCTCGGCGCCGGACAGCGGGTGCGTGTGCCCGTCCACGAGGCCCGGGGTGACGACCGCCCCCCGCACGTCGATGACCGTCGTCGCCGACCCGGCGAGCGCGCGGATCTCCCGGTCGTCGCCGAGGGCGGTGATCCGGCCGCCGCCCGCGGCGAGCGCGGTGTGCGGGAGCGGGCCGCCGGTCAGCGGGTCGAGCAGCCGGGCGGACAGCAGGACGAGATCGGGGTGCAAGGGGACGGCTCCAAAGGGTGTCGGTGCGGGGTCAGTGCGGTGCGGCCGGACGCCCGGCCAGGCGGCCGTCCGCGAGTCCGAGGTCGCGTTCGGCGATGGTGACGGCCATGTTCGTGATGACCTCGGGGTGGTCGTCGCGGCCGGTGTTGGCGTGGGAGGCGAGCCCGTCCAGGACGACGAGGATCCGCATGGCGGTCAGCTCGGGGTCGGCGGCCCGGAACTCGCCCCCGGCGGCGCCGTCCCGGATCAGGCCCGCCAGGCGGTCGCGCCACAGCGCCTCCTGGTGGTGGACGCGTTCGCGCAGGGTGGCGCGGTAGCGGCTGAGGTGCCGGGCGTTCAGCCAGAGCCGGCTCATCTCGTCGTACCGCTCCCCCGAGGTCAGCGCGAAGAAGCGCGCGAGGTGCCCGGTGGCGTCGCCGTCCGGCCGGACGGCCGGGATCAGCTCCTCCAGTTCCGAGGACGCGGCGGCGCCGAACGCCTCGGCGACCAGATCCTCGGCGGCCGGGAAGTAGTGGCTGATCAGCCCGGGCCGGACGGCCAGCTCGTCGGCGACCCGCCGCAGCGTCACGCATTCCAGGCCTTCGGCCAGGGCGATCGCCGAGGCGGCCGCGACGATCTCGGCGCGGCGCGTCTCCGGCGTCTTGCGAACGCGTTTCGGCTGTGCTCTTGACAACACGCCTCCCAAGTTATTGGTTATGCGACCAATAGAGCAAGTCCGGAGGACCTGCATGGCATCCACGATTCCAGACCCCCTGGACGGCCCCGCCCCCGTCAGCCCGCTCCCCGCCGGGACCGACCGCGCCGCGACCGACCGCGCGGGCCGCGTCGAGGCGCGCGGCATCGACTTCATCCCGGACGGCGAGCGGCACGGCCGGGCGCGGGAGCTGTTCGCCGTGTGGGCCGCGCCGAACGTCAGCTACCTGTCGCTCGTCGTCGGCGGCGCGCTGGTCCTGATGGGCCTGAACCTCTGGCAGTCGCTCACCCTGATCGTCGTGGGCAACCTGTTCTGGCTGCTGGTCGGCCTGATCGCCACGAGCGGCCCGGCCGCGGGCGCCCCCAGCGAAGTGATCATGCGGGCGATGTACGGGATCCGGGGCAACCGGGTGGTCATCGCGATCACCGGCTGGTTCGTCTCCGTCAACTACCTCGCGCTGAACTGGGCGGCGGCCTCGCTGGCCGCGTTCGGGCTGCTGGGCGGCCTCGGCGTGCCCGTCGGCACACCGGTCAAGATCGTGACCATCGTGGCGATCGCGGCCGCGACCCTCGCCATCAGCGTGTACGGGCACGCCACCATCGTGAAGCTGTACCCGCTGCTGACATGGGCGCTCACCGCCGCGTTCGCCGTCCTCGCGGTGTACGTCCTGAGGCACGCGCACTGGGACCACCAGCCCGCCGAGCCCCTGCGCGGCGCGGCGCTGTGGGCCGCGCTCACCGCCGCCCTCGCCCTCGTCGCCTCGGCGCCGCTGTCGTACAACAACAGCGCCGACTTCTCCCGGTACCTGCCGCGCGCCACCTCGCCGAAGGCCGTCGCGGGCTGGACGGCGCTGGGCGCGTTCCTCCCGTCCGTGCTGTTCACGGCGCTCGGAACGCTCGCCGGGACCGCCGTCGACATGACGGACCCGCAGACCGCGCTCGCCACGATCCTGCCGGACTGGTTCGAACCGGTGTTCCTGCTGTCGGTCATCGTCGGCACCATCGCCAACAACGCCATGACCGCCTACAGCTCGGGCCTCGCGCTCCAGGCGGTCGGCCTGCGCCTCCGCAGGTCGCGCAGCGTGGCGCTGGACGGCGCCCTCGGCCTCGCGCTGACCCTGTACGCGCTGCTCGTCTCCGACTTCCTCGACACCGTCAGCAACCTGCTCCAGGTCATGGTCGTGCTGCTCGGCCCCAGCATGGCGGTCTACGCGACCGACGTCCTGTGGCGCCGCAACCGGTACGACGGCCGCGCGCTGGGCGACGAGACGCGCGGCGGCCCGTTCTGGTACACCGGCGGCGTCAACCCGGCCGGGGTGATCGCCCTGCTCACCGGCGCCGCCGTGGCCTCCCAGTGCGTGAACACGCCGATGTACACCGGCGCGATCGCGAAGGCGGCCGGCGGGGTGGATCTCTCCCTTCCCGCGGGCATGGTGATCTCCGCGGGCCTGTACGTCCTGCTGATGCGGTCGCGCCGCGCCGCCATCCGTTGACCTCGTCCTTTTCCGAACACCAGGAGATGACCATGACCCCGCCAGAGCGTTACGGCCCGCAGTTCGGCCCCGACATCACCTTCCTCGGGGTGCCGCGCTGCACGTGGTCGGACCCGTCCACCTACGCCGACGCGGACGTGGTGATCCTGGGCGCGCCGTTCGACGGCGGCACGTCCCACCGGCCCGGCACCCGGTTCGGCCCCCAGTACATCCGGCAGACCTGCTACCTGCCGCACGACGGGTCGCGTCCGTCCCTGGCGCTGCGCGTGGACGGGTTGCAGGGCGACCTGACCGTGTACGACGCCGGAGATGTCGAGATGTACTCGGGCGACGCCGAGCGCTCCGTCCGGGACCTGCAGGAGGCCGTCTACACCGTCACCGCGAACGGGGCGATCCCGCTGGTCCTGGGCGGCGACCACACCATCGCCTGGCCGGACGCCGCGGGCGTGGCGCAGCACCTGGGCCAGGGCCGCGTCTCGATGATCCATTTCGACGCGCACGCCGACACCGGGGACATCGAGTTCGGCTCGCTGATCGGGCACGGCCAGCCGATGCGGCGGCTGATCGAGTCCGGCGCCCTGCGCGGCGACCGGTTCCTGCAGATGGGCCTGCGCGGCTACTGGCCCGGCCCCGAGACGCTCGCGTGGATGGCCGAGCAGGGCATGCGCTCGTACGAGATGACGGAGATCGTCGCCCGCGGGCTGGACGAGTGCCTCACCGAGGCGTTCGCGATCGCCACCGACGAGTGCGACGGCGTGTTCCTGTCGGTCGACATCGACGTGTGCGACCCCGGGCACGCCCCCGGCACCGGCACGCCGGAACCCGGCGGCCTCACCGCCCGCCAGCTCCTGGATGCGGTCCGCCGCATCGCCTACGAGCTGCCCGTCGCCGGGATCGACGTCGTCGAGGTGTCGCCGCCCTACGACCACGCCGACATCACGTCCGCGCTGGCCAACCGCGTCGTCCTGGAGGCGCTGTCGGGCATCGCGCGCCGCCGCCGCGACACCCGCGACGGCACCGCGTGGGACCCGAGGCAGCCCCTCCTCGACGACCGCTGACCCGGCCCCAGGCCCGGCCGCCGTCGACGTCCGACGACGGCCGGACGGGCGCGGCCAGATCAGCACGGCCGTGAGAGGACCGCTTCCGGGTCCCCGACCAGGCGGACGCACCGCACCGACCTCAGCAGCAAGGGCGCCAGCCCCGCCGACACGATGACGCACGCGCACACCAGCAGGGTCCCCGCCGCCCCCGCCGCCGCCAGCAAGGGCCCGGTCAGCAGGTAGACCCCTGGAGCGGCGGCGACCTGCACCGTGTCGGTGTAGTTGGTCACCCGGCCTTGCAGGTCGGCCGGAACATGCTGCTGGACGGCGCTGCGCCAGGCGACCATCGCCATGGCCAGCCCGCCGGCCCCCGCCGCGGCCGCCGCCATCGCGCCGCTCAGCGGCGCCTGCACCGCGAACGCCACCGGCGGCAACGCCAGCAGGCTGCTCCCAACGCACGCGACCCACATCGCCCGCCGAGGCTCCGCCAGCAGACTCACCGCCGCACCCGCGGCCATCCCGGCGGCGAACGCCGCGGTGATCCAGCCCCATGCGGCCGCGCCCCCGTGATGAGCGGCGGCGTGCGCCGGGCCCAGGATGAAGAACGCCAGGTGCCAGAACGGCACCAGCACGGCCCCGGCGAGGGTGTAGGACCACAGCCAGGTCCTGGTGGTGATCGCCTGCCAGCCCTGCCGCATCTCGGCGGCGAACCCCGCGCGCGCCCGTCGCACGGGCGGGACCCGGACTCCCCGCAGCACCAGCACGGAGATCCCGGTGAGCACCGCGTTCACGCCCAACCCCGCCGCCGGGCCCGCTCCGGCGACCACCGCACCGCCGACCGGCGGCCCCACCATCCTGATCGCGTACATCGTCAGCTTCGTCAGCGCGTTGGCGGCGGGCAGCTGCCGGACGGGGACCAGATCGCGGGAGACGCCCGCGCCCGCACCGCCCGACAGCGCTCCGGCCCCGGCGGCCACCGCCGCGGTGACCGCCAGGTTCCACACGGCCGCGCGACCGGACGCGGCCAGCACCGCCTCGACGGCCAGCGTGACGGTCACGACGCCACCGGCGCAGGCCATGGCCGTGACCCTCGGCAGGCGGTCGGCGACCGTCCCCAGGACCGGGGTCAGCACGATCGTGGCGACCATCTGGGCCAGCATCACCGTGGCGATTCCCGGCGCGCCCGCTCCGCCGGCCAGCACCGTGAACGCCACCGCACCGGTCGCCATCGTCGAGCCGAACGTGTTGATGCGGCCCGCGACGAAGAACCGGAGATAGTGCGGGTTGCCGCGCAGCGGCGCCACCGCCCGGCGCAGCCGGGCCCGCATCACCACGCCTGCCGCGCGTGACCGGCCCTGGTCCCCGGCGGGACCGGCGAACTCGGCGGCGCAGCGGGATGCCGGGTCATGCGTCCCTCCCGAACGGCTGAGACCGGCGACCAGGACGGCGGGTGCTCACAGTGTGGCCGTCGCCTCGCCCTCGGAGCGAGGCCGGACACGCCCCGGCGCGGTGAGGTCTTGGTGGCGTCGAGGTGCGTTCGGTGGTCCGGCGGGACGGACCCGACGGGGAAGGCGCGGGAGGCCGGGTGGGCCCCGGGGTGGGGTCTGCCCGGCCTCCCGGTTCGGTCCGTGGTGGCTACCGGACCGAGAAACTTCCCTGCACGCGCACGTCGACCTCGCGGCTGGGGCCGGCGATGAGCTGCACGTTCTGGGTGTATCCGGTGGTGTTGTGCCAGATCTCGCCGCCCTGGCCCGGCGACAGGGGCTTCGTGCAGCCGTAGTCCCTGCCGCCGCCCGCGGGCTCGACGCAGAACGCGATCTGCTTCCCTCCCGAGGCGGCGAGATGGGCGTGCACCCTCTTGCCGTGCTCGACCAGGAAGGGGCGGCTGCACACGGCGAAGGCGAGCGCGAAGCCGGGGACGACGCAGTCCACGGCCGTGGCCACCTTCGCCGCCGGGGCGCCAGGGGTCTGTTCCGCGTTCGCCGTGCCCGCTCCGGTCCCCGCCATCACGGTCGCGGCCGCGAGAGCGAACGCCGCCCGGACGGTGTTTCGTCGTGCCATGTCATGCTTCCCTCCGTTGCCGTGCGAAGGGCGGTCGCCGTGGCGGCGGACCGCCCTTCCTTGTGGCAACAGAATGGCCCTGATTGACCACGGAAAGTAACCTTCGGTGGGATGAGCTGCTGTTCCTTCCGTCGGCGTAGTTTCGTTCCGCCCTGCGGAGGAGCCCGCGCCGACGGGCCGGGCGGTCAGCGGCGGTCCTGCTTCAGGACCTCGGGGTTGGCGCAGTGGGCCAGGGGCTCGCCGCGCAGGTGGCGGGCGACGTCCCCGGCGAGGATGCGGGCGGCGTTCATGGCCGTCTGCTTGCTCGCCCCGGCCAGGTGCGGGGTGACGGTGAGGTTGGGGGTGGTCAGCAGCCTCGACCCGGCGGGGATCGGCTCCTCGGGGAAGACGTCGCAGGCGGCCGCGTAGAGGTGGCCGCTGTCCAGGGCGTCGCAGAGGGCGTCGTAGTCCAGCAGCGCCCCGCGGGCGCAGTTGACGACGACCGCCCCGGCGGGGAGCGCGGCGAGCTCGGCCTTGCCGATCATGCCGGTGGTCTCGGGTGTGACGCGGGCGTGCAGGGAGAGGATCTGCGCGCGGGACAGCAGGTCGGCGAACGGCACCTGCTCGGCGACGCCGTCGAGGTCGGCGGCGTACGGGTCGTGGACGAGCACGCGGGCGCCGAGCGCGTTCAGCATGCGGGCGACCCGGCGGCCGACCGCGCCGTAGCCGACCAGGCCGACGGTGCTGCCCTCGATCTCGGGGCCGACCTGCTCGTAGCGGTAGTAGTCGCCGCGCCACACGCCCGTGTGCAGGTCGGAATGGGTCTGCGGGATGCGCCGCACCGCCGCCATGATCATGCCGAGGGTGTGCTCGGCGGTGGCGGCGGCGTTGCGGCCGGGGGCGAAGGCGACCGCGACGCCGTGCTCGGTGGCGGCCTCCAGGTTGGCGTTGACCGGGCCGCCCCGGCTGACGCCGAAGAAGGCCAGGTCGGGGCAGGCCTCCAGAACGCGGCGGGTCAGCGGGGCCATCTGGGTCAGGCAGACCCGGACGCCGCGCAGCGCCTCGATCATCTGCTCCTCGGTGCCCGACGCCTCGTCGACCTCGCCGACCCGGCCGAACGGCTCCACGGGCCAGGGCAGGGTGAGCTCGGTGAACTCCAGGTCGGCGGAGGTCTCGGCGCGGACGGCCTCGACGAGGAGCCGGTTGAGGACGAAGTGGTCGCCGGCGGCGAGGACACGGGTGGGCATGGGGACTCCTGGTTCGTGGCGGTCTAGTGCGCGTGGGTGGTCCGGGAGCGGTGGCCGCCGCCCGGCGCGCCGATCGCCCCGACCAGCGGGGTGTTGAACTCCAGCAGCGCGACGCGCCCGTCGGTCAGCTCGATCTCGGTGAGGGCGCAGTTGCGCACCGAGGGGAACACCCGCCGGTAGTCGCGCAGGGGCAGGGACAGGTAGCGGCACAGCACCAGGCGGATCGCCGTGGTGTGGGCGACGACCATGACGCGGCCGTCGGGATGCCGGGCGACGATGTCGTCGAGGCAGGCGGTGAAGCGTTCCGCCGCCGCCTGCGGGTCCTCCCCGCCGGGGAGGTGGCCGCTGACCGGGTCGTCGTGGAACGCCGCGAGCGCGTCGGGGAAGCGTTCGCGCATCTCGGCGCGGGTGAGCCCCTCGGCGCGGCCGAAGTCCAGCTCGCGCAGGCGCGGGTCGACCTGGAGCGGCAGCCCGGTGGCCTCGGCGCTGAACGCCGCGGTCAGCCGGGCCCGGGTCAGGTCCGACGACCAGAGCGCGGACAGGCCCGCCTGCTGCGCCCAGCCGGCCAGCAGGCCGGCCTGCTCCAGCCCGCGCGGGGTCAGCGCGACGTCGGTGACCCCGGCGTACCGGTTCTCGGCGTGCCATTCGGTCTCGCCGTGGCGGACCAGGACCAGGCGGGTCATGAGGACGTCCTTTCCCGTGCGTGGGCGGCGACCGGCGTGGGCAGCCAGCCGCGCCGTTCCAGCTCGTCGACCAGGCCGAGGTAGCCGTCGTCGAACCGGGCGAGGTGTGAGGGGCGGGGATCCAGGGTCGCGCGGACGGTGACCATCCCGGCGGCGACCTCGGGCATCGGCCGGTCGGCCGAGGCCGCCAGCACCGCGGCACCCAGGGCGGGCTCGGCGTGCTCGGGCAGGATCACCGGGCGGCCGAGGATGTCGGCGCGCAGCTGGCACCAGTAGGCGCTCCGGGTGGCCCCGCCGGTCAGCGTGAGGTCGCCGTCGACGGGCGCGCCGAGCAGGTCGAGGTAGTCGAAGCACAGTCGTTCGACGTAGCCGACGCCCTGCAGGATCGAGGCGAACCGGTCGGCCTCGTCGCGGGGGTCCCCGAGGACGAAGCCGTGCGCGCCGGGCGCGACGAAGGGGAACCGCTCCCCCGCCGAGACCAGCGGGTAGGTCACCGCGCCGGAGGGCTCGTACGCCCCGGCGGCGCGGTCGAGCTCGGCCGGGTCGCGGCCGGGGAAGTCGCGGGCGATGATGCCCGCGCCGGTGCTGGAGGCGCCGCCGGGCAGCCACCGGCCGTCGGGGGCGCGGTGGGAGTAGACGACGCCGTAGGGGTCCTGGACCAGGTCGTCGGTGACGCCCTTGAGCACGAGCGTGGTGCCGAGGACCGCGTTCCAGGAGCCGACGGTGAGGCGGCCGGTGCCGAGCTGGGCGGCGCAGCCGTCGGTGCATCCGGCGATGACCGGGATGCCGGCGGGCAGGCCGGTGGCGTCGGCGGCGGCCGCGCAGACGGTGCCGAGCGGTGTTCCGGAACGTTCCAGCGGTGGGAGCAGGCCGGCGGGGACGCCGAGTTCGTCCAGGACGTGCCGCGGCCAGTCCTCGGCGACCAGGTCGGCGCCGGTCTTCAGCGCGCTGCTCAGGTCGGTGGCGACCGGGTGTCCGGTGAGGCGGGCGTTGACGAAGTCGGTCTGGTGGGCCAGGCGCGCCCCGCCGCCCGGCAGGTCGCGGTGGTGCTCCAGCAGCCACAGCAGCTTGGGCAGCGCCCAGGCGGGCTGCATGCGCTGGTAGCCGAGCCGCCGCCAGACCTCGCCGCCCGCCCGGTCGACGCGTTCGACCTGGTCGGCGGCGCGCATGTCGTCGTACATCAGGCCGGGCGTCAGCGGGCGGCCCGCGCCGTCGGTCAGCAGGACGGTGCCGGAGGTGCCGTCCACCGCGACCGCCTGCACGGCCTCGGCGGGGACGTCGCGCAGCGCCTGGCGGCAGGCCGCGCCCACCGCCGTCCACCACTGCTCCGGGTCCTGTTCGTGCCGGGGGCCGTCGCGGCGGCCGGTCAGCGGGTGGCCGCCGGTGCCGCGCACCTCCCCTCCGGCCGTGACGGCGAGGGCCCGGACGCCCTGGGTGCCCAGGTCCACCCCGATCCATACCGCTTCGTCCCGGGCGCTTGGCCGGGTCACAGAGTCCCCCTGTCGCTTCGGTTGCGGTCCCGTGCGGACGCCAGGATCGGCCAGGTCGCCGCGGCGGCGTTCCGCACGTCGAGAAAGGTCCGGTGCATCCGCGCGTAGAACTCGGCGCGGTGCGGGTCGGGCTCGTGGGCGTCGCCGACGCGCACGTGGGCGGCGGCCGCCCGGCCGACGCCGTCGGCCCGGCCGGTGGCGACCGCCCCGACCAGGAACGCGCCGCGCGCCCCGGCCTCGGCGTCGGCGGTGCGGACGACCGGCACGCCGGTGACGTCGGCCATCATCCGCAGCCACGCCGCGCTGGCCGACCCGCCGCCGCTGACGCGCAGCTCGGTGGGCGGGGTCCCGGCGGCCTCCAGGCAGTCGCGGACGACCAGGGTCAGCCCTTCGAGCACGGCGCGGGCCATGTGCCGCCGCTCGTGGTCGACGGTCAGGCCGTGGAACGCGCCGCGCGCCTTCGGGTCCAGGAACGGCGCGCGCTCGCCCGCCGGGGACAGGTAGGGCAGGAACACCAGCCCCTCGGCCCCGGCGGGGGCGTCCCCGGCCAGGTCCAGCAGGGCCTTCGGGTCGCCGTCCAGCCCGAGCAGGCGGCAGGCCCAGTCGATGACCTGGCCCCCGGCCAGCGTCGGGAACGCCCGCAGGTAGCGGCCGCCCGCCAGGCCCAGCGCCACCGTCAGCCCGGACGGCTCGCCGTCCCGCCGCGGCTCGTCGATGATCGTCTCGGTGCACAGGGTGGTGCCGAGGATGACGCACGACTGGCCGGTGTCGGTGGCTCCCGCGCCGAACGCGGTCGCGGCGATGTCGTAGGGCGCGAGGACGACCGGGGTGTCGGCGGGCAGGCCCAGCTCGCGGGCGGCCGCGGCCGTCAGGCCCGCCACGCGCCGGTCGTCGGTCAGCACCTCGGGCAGCAGCGGCCGCGCCCACTCCATGTCGTACAGGCGCAGCAGCTCGCCCGAGTAGCGGCGCGCGGCGATGTCCAGGAACGGGACCGAGGCGTCGGACTCGTCCACCGCGATCACCCCGGTGAGCCGGGAGAAGATCCAGCCGCCGCAGGTCAGGGCCGTGGCCGACCGGGCCAGGCGCTCCGGGTCGTGGGCGCGCAGCCAGGTGAGGATCGCGGTGGGCACGCCGGCGAACGACAGCGACCCGTTGGTCCGGAACGCCTCGGCCAGCACGCCCGCCCCGATCCACCGCTCGACGGTCGCGGCGGCGCGGCCGTCGTTCCACAGGATCGCCGGGCCGGTCGGGCGGCCCGCCGCGTCCACCAGCCAGCAGCCGTCGCCCTGCGCGGTGATCGCCAGGTAGGACACCGGCGCGCCGCCGAGCCGCTCGCGCACCTCGCGCACGCCGTCCGCGACCGCCGCCCAGACCGCGTCCATGTCCTGCTCGGCGTGGCCGGGCGCGGGCCGCCGCACCTCGGTGGGACGCCGGACGACGACCTGCTCGCCGCCGTCGTCGCCGTAGCCGACCACCTTGATCATCGTGGTGCCCGCGTCGACGCACACGACCGCCATCGCTGCTCTCCCTTCCCGTTCAGGCCCGGCCGCGGGAGGCGCGCGAGCGGCGGGCGACCGAGTCCAGCGCCACCGCCAGCAGCAGCACCACGCCGGTGACCATGAACCGGTAGGAGGAGTCCAGGTTCAGCAGCGTCAGCCCGTTGGAGATGGACTGGATGACGAGCATGCCGAGCAGCGCCGCGAACGCGCCGCCGCGCCCGCCGAACAGGCTCGTCCCCCCGATGACGGCGGCGGCGATGGCGTTGAGGTTGACGTCCCCCGCCCCGGTGCTCTGGTTGGCCGCCGCCAGCCGGGCCGCGGCGAGCACGCCGCCGATCGCCGCCAGCGTGGTGCAGGCGACGAAGGCGGAGGTGTAGACCGCGCGCACGTTGATGCCCGCGCGGCGGGCCGCCTCGACGTTGCCTCCGACGGCGTACACGGCCTTGCCGTACCGGGTGCGCGTCAGCACGTAGTGCGCGGCCAGCACCAGGGCCAGGAAGAACACGAACATCCAGCCGACGCCCCGGTCCTGGTTGAGGTACCAGACCGCCAGGCCGAGCCCGGCCAGCACCGCGACGCTGCGCAGGATCAGGAAGCGTTCGCCGGTGGCCGACAGGCCCGCGCGGCGGCGGGCCGACGCGCGGGCGTGCCCGGCGGCGTACAGCGCGACGGCGGCGACGACGACCAGCGCGTACGCCAGCCACGCCGGGACGAAGTCCAGCTGCGCGAAGGTGACCAGCCGCGAGTCGAACGGCAGGTTGATCGCGCCCTTGGGGCCCAGGATGTGCAGTTGCAGGCCGAGGAAGCCCAGCAGCCCGGCCAGCGTGATGACGAAGCTGGGCACGCCGAAGCGGTTGAAGACCACCGCGTACACCCCGCCGATCGCGCAGCCCAGCGCGACGGCGGCCAGCACCGACAGCCACGGGTTGAGGCCCTGGTCGACGAAGAGCACGGCGGTCACCGCCGCCGCGACGCCGCTGAGCGAGCCGACCGACAGGTCGATCTGCCCGACCAGCAGCATGAACACCACGCCGAGCGCGATCACCCCGATCGGCACCATCTCCATGAGGAGGTTGGACAGGTTGGTGCTGGACAGGAAGACCGGGTTGAGGATCTGCATGACCGTCCAGATGACGATCAGCCCGGCGACCACGGGCGCCACGCCCAGGTCGCCGCCGCGCATCCGGTCGGTGAGGGCGGCGAGCGCGCCGCGCGGCCCGGTCGGCCCGCCCGGGTCGGCCGAGGCGGCCCGCGGGGGCCGGACGTCCAGGTCACTCATCGTCGGCACCTTCCTTCTCGGCCCGGTCGGCGGTCTTCGTCGCCGCGCGGCGCGCCCGGCGCGTCACCTCGTTGTCGGTGGCGCCGGTGATGGCCGCGACGATCTCCTCGGCGGAGGTGGACGCCGCGTCGAACACCCCGTTGTTGCGGCCGAGGCGCAGCACCGCGACGGTGTCGGCGACCGCCTTCACGTCGGCCATGTTGTGGCTGATCATGATGACCCCGTGGCCGCGCTCGCGGAGCCGCTCGATCAGGTTGAGCACCTCGGCGGTCTGCGCCACGCCGAGCGCGGCGGTGGGCTCGTCCAGAATGATGATCTTCGGGTCGCCCAGCAGCGACCGGGCGATCGCCACCGTCTGGCGCTGCCCGCCCGACAGCCCGGCGACCGGCACCCGCACCGACGGGATCTTGGCCGAGAGCTGCTGGAGCAGCTCGCGCGAGCGCACCTCCATCGTCACCTCGTCCAGCCGGAGCCCGCGCAGCTCGCGGCCCAGGAACAGGTTCTCGATGACGTTGAGGTTCTCGCACAGCGCGAGGTCCTGGAACACCGTCGCGATGCCGAGCTGCTGGGCCGCGGCCGGGGTGGGGACGCTCACCGTCCGCGACTCGAAGGTGATGGTCCCCGAGTCCGGCGGGTGCACGCCCGACAACGTCTTGACCAGGGTGGACTTGCCGGCGCCGTTGTCGCCCACCAGGGCGACGACCTCGCCCGCGGACACGTCGAGGTCGACGTCGGTGAGCGCGGCGACCGCGCCGAAGGACTTGCTGATGCCGCGCAGCGACAGCAGCGGGGCGGGCTTGCCGCCGGTCCCGGCGTCCGCCGGGGCGGACCGGGGCGGCGAGGAGGGCGATGAGGACATGACCGAACCTTCGTGGGGCGGATGGCGCCTCCCCGCCCGGACCGGGCGGGGAGGTCGCCACCGGGGATCGCTACTTGATGCCGAGCTTGGCGCAGGCCGCGGCGTACACGCCGGTGCAGACCTGGGACGGTTCCAGCGCGCCGCCGGGCTTGACCAGGTCCTTGACGTTCTGCTGGGTCACCACGGTGGGGGTGAACAGCTCCGACGGGGTGCCGAACAGGGTGGTGTTGCCCTGGGGCCTCTTGCCCTGGATGAAGCCGTGGGCGGCGACGGCCGCGGCCTCGGCCACGATCTTGATGGGCTTGGAGATGGTGTTGTACTGGTCGCCGGCCACGACCCGCTGGACCGCGGCCAGCTCGGCGTCGTTGCCGGTCACCGGCGGCACCTTCTTGCCGGCCGCCTTGAACGCGGCGACCGACGCCCCGCCGGTGCCGTCGTTGGCGGCGACCACGCCGGCGATCTGGCCGTCGAACTTGCTGATCTGGCTGCTCACCCAGCCCTGCGCCTTGGCCGGCTCCCAGCCCGGGGTGTCGAACTCGGCCAGCAGCTTGAAGCCGCTGGGGTCGACCGCGCTGTGGATGCCCTTCTTGATCAGGCCCGCGGCCGCGTCGGTGGGCGAGCCGTTCACCTGGAGCAGCCCGCCCTCGGCCTTGGTCTCCTTCAGATGGTCGACCAGCGACTTGCCGATCATGGCGCCGAGCTTCTCGTTGTCGAAGGACACGTAGTAGTCGGCCTTGGCCGCCGGGATCGGCCGGTCGTAGGCGATGACCGGGACCTTGCGCGACTGCGCCATCCGCACGGTCGAGGCCGCGGCGGCCGAGTCGACCGGGTCGATGACGATCGCCTTGACGCCCTGGGCGAGCGCCGAGGTGGCCTGCTGCTGCTGCTTGGCGGCGTCGGCGTTGGCGTTCTGGTAGAGGACCTCGCAGCCGCCGCACAGTTCCTTGATCTTGGCCTTGAACAGCGGCGCGTCGTACTGCTCGTAGCGGGTCGAGGCGATGTCGGGCATCAGGAACGCGATCTTGGCGTTCTCCGCGCCGCCCGATCCCGATCCCGAGCCCCCGGAGGAGCAGGCCGCGGCCGGGATGAGCACGGCCAGCGCCGCGGCGGCCGAGGCGGCCGCCCGGAAGGAAAGCTTCTTCACTGCGTTCTCCTCGATGTCCCGCCCGTGAAGAGGGGCGGCTGGGGTGGTGCAGCGGCCGCGCACCGCACCGCTGCGGTTGTGAACACAACACCCGTTCGCCCATGAGTGTCAACATCCCGCGTGAAATTCACATCGAACTCTGTGACTTGGCGCGCTCCTGACGTGAGCTTCGTAACTTGCCTCCGGTCCATCGGGGGAACTTTCAGCCGCCAGCGCTGGACTCTTCAGCCCACTCCCCGGCGTTCCAGGCACGGAAGCCCGTTGTGCGTAGTATGTTATTTCAAACATTAACGTCACAGCCATGTCCCGCCGCCCCCGCGGCGGAGGGCCCGAGAAGGGGAACCCGGTGACCCACGACACGCCCCCGAGCACGACCGATCCGGACGCCGACGGCGGGAACGCCCGCCGTCGCCGGGAGGCCATCCGCCAGCGGGTGATCGACGACAGGTTCGTGCGCATCAAGGACCTGGCCGCGGCCCACGGCGTCAGCACCATGACCATCCACCGCGACCTGGACGAGCTGCAGACCACCGGCTGGCTGCGCAAGGTGCGGGGCGGGGCGACCGCCGAGCCGTCGGCCAGCTACCACGGCGACGTCCGGCACCGCCGCCAGGCGATGGCCGACGAGAAGCGCGCGCTGGCCGAGGCCGCGGCGCACCTGGTCGGCGTGGGCGCCACCGTGATGATCGACGAGAGCACCACCGCGCTGGAGCTGGCCCGGCTGCTGCCCGCCCGCGGCCCGGTCACGGTGATCACCAACTTCCTCGCCGCGGTGAACGCGCTGACCGGCGAGTCCGGCGTCGACCTCATCGCGCTCGGCGGCGCCTACTACCCCGCCTACGACGCCTTCCTCGGGCTGCGCACCACCGAGGCGATCCGGTCGCTGCGCGCCGACATGCTCTTCATGTCCACCACCGCGATCACCAACGGCCAGTGCTACCACCAGTCGCAGGAGACCGTCGCGGTCAAGCGCGCGCTGATGGAGTCGGCCGACCGGCGGGTGCTGCTGGCCGACCACAGCAAGTTCACCAAGAACGGCCTGTTCCAGCTCGCCCCGCTGACCGACTTCGACCTGGTCGTCGTGGATGCCGCCACCCCCGAGGCCGAGGTCGCCGCCCAGCGCTCCCGGGGCGTGCGGCTGCACGTCGCCGGAACCGACGGCATGCCGTCCTGGCCGCCGTCGGCAGAGCGCTGAGCTGGGCGTTCGTTAACCAGAACGACCGCGGACGTTACCCGGCGGGCCATCGCGGCCCCGTGGTCCGGGGCTTGACAACCGGGATACGGTTCCGGGCCAGGCGATGATCTTCCAACGAGGGAGCGCCTTCGGGATCATCGCGGACAAGGAGCCCCCATGGTCTCTGGCAGCGTGAGGTGGCGCACGAGGACCGCCGTCCTGGCGGCGTCCGCGGCGCTGTTGCCCCTGCTGGTCGCCGCGGGCCCGGCCGGGGCCGCCCCGCCGGCCGCCGACCGCCCCGGCCGCGCGGACCGGTCGGCCCCCGCACCGCTGGTCATCGGCCACCGCGGCGCGGCGGGCTACCGTCCCGAGCACACCGCGGCCTCCTACGAGCTGGCCGCGCGGATGGGCGCGGACTACATCGAGCCGGACCTCGTCCCGACCAGGGACGGCCAGCTGGTGTCAAGGCACGAGAACGAGATCGGCGGCACCACCGACGTGGCGAGCCGTCCGGAGTTCGCGGGCCGCAGGACCACCAAGACCATCGACGGACGCCAGGTCACCGGCTGGTTCACCGAGGACTTCACCCTCGCCGAGCTGAAGACGCTGCGCGCCGTGGAACGGCTGCCCGCCGTCCGCCAGCGCAACACCGTTTACAACGGCCGGTACCAGATCCTGACCCTCCAGGAGATCATCGATCTGGCCGCGCGGCTCGGCCGCGAGCAGCACCGGCGGATCGGCGTCTTCCCCGAGACCAAGCACCCGACCTACTTCCGCTCGATCGGCCTGCCGCTGGAGCCCCGGCTCGTCGCGACCCTGCGGCGCAACGGTTTGGACCGTTCCGACGGCCGGGTCATCGTCCAGTCGTTCGAACCGTCCAGCCTCCGGCTGCTCGACCGGTCGCTGCGCGTCCCCGTGTGGCAGGCGATCGGCACCACCGGCGCGCCGTACGACACGGTCGCGCCGGGCCGGGGCCCGACGTACGCGCAGATGACCACCCCCGCCGGGCTCAAGGAGATCTCCACCTACGCCGACTGGATCGGCCCGGACAAGTCCCTGGTCATCCGGCCCGCCGCCGACGGCACCCTGGGCGCGCCGACGGCGCTGGTGAAGGACGCCCACGCCGCCGGGCTGAGGGTCGGCGCCTACACGTTCCGGAACGAGAACCAGTTCCTGCCGGCGGCCCTGCGCACCGGTGCGAACCCGAACGACTACGGCCAGGCGCTCGCGGAGTACGACGCCTTCCTGAAGGCGGGCGTGGACGCCCTGGTCACCGACAACCCCGACACCGCCCTCGCCGCGCGGGCCGAGCGCCCCGCCCGCTGACCTCCCCTCCCCGACGACAGAAAGCCCCCTCATGCGCACTCTGCTCCTGAGCTCCGTCCTGGGCGCGGCCGTCGCCGCCGCCACCCCCGGCGTCGCCACCGCCGCCGTCACCGCTCCGGCCCGTCCCGCCCCTCCCCCGAAGGAGGTCTACGGCGGTGCCTGGAAGTCCGGGCACGTGCAGGGCATCGCGGTGGACCGGCGCGCGGGCCACATGTACTTCTCGTTCACCAACCTGCTGGTGAAGACCGACATGGCGGGCAAGCCGATCGGCTCGGTCACCGGGTTCACCGGCCACCTGGGCGACCTGGCGTTCAACGCCGATGACGGCCGGGTCTACGGCTCGCTGGAGTACAAGGCGGCCAAGTCGTTCTACATCGCCGTCTTCGACGTCAAGAAGATCGACCGGATGGACATGAGCGCCGAGGACTCCGGCGTGGTCTCGACGGTCTACCTCAAGGAGGTGGTGGAGGACTACACCGCCGACATGAACGGTGACGGTGTCTTCGACGGCAACACCGGCGCCACCCCCGACCACCGGTACGGTTGCAGCGGCATCGACGGCGTCGCGTTCGGTCCGGCGTTCGGCAAGCGCGGCGGGCGGCAACGCCTGACGGTCGCCTACGGCGTCTACTCCAACACCAGCCGGGCGGACAACGACCACCAGGTGCTGTTGCAGTACGACGTGCGCCGTTGGAAGCGCTACGAGAAGCCGCTCACCCAGGAGGCCCCGCACACCAGCGGTCCCGCCGCCACCAACGGCAAGTACTTCGTCTACACCGGCAACACCACCTACGGCGTGCAGAACCTCGAGTACGACCCGAGCGCCCGCACCTGGCTGATGGCGGCTTACAAGGGCGTCAAGCCCGCGTTCCCCAACTACTCCCTGTTCGCCGTCGACGGCACGGCGCGGCCGAGGGTCCGGCCGTTGCGGGGGCAGCCCGGCGGCGAGACCGGCAAGGTCCTGCCGCTCGCGCCGCGCGGCGAGCGGCACGCCGCCACCGGCGTCCGCGGCTGGTCGGGCTCGTCCGGTCAGTACGGGCTGGTCGCCCTCGGGCGCGGCCTGTACTACGTCGTCCAGGACGGCAAGGTCACCGAGGACGGCGTGACCAAGCAGACCGCCCGCGCCCAGCTCCACCGCTGGACGGGCGCGGCCCCGAACCCGTTCACCCGGCTCGGCTGATCGGCCCCGCCGGGCACGGCACGCCGCCGTGCCCGGCGGTCCCGGTCAGGGAAGAGGGTCGACCCGGGTGTTCTGGAACGACTCCTGCAACCACCGGCCGTCCCGCTGCCGCGTCATCACGTTGGTGTTGACCGACAGCGAGCCGTCGCGGCAGTCGCTCTGCCCGGCGTCGACCAGGCAGGTCGTCCGCACGATGACCGCGAGCCCCGGCGCGGGGAACCGCACGCGCTCGCCCAGGTAGCGGATCGTGCTGTCGGGGATGTACTTGTCGAAGTAGTACTGCATGCCGACCGCGATCCCCCGCCGCGTGCGGAGGTGGTCGCCGTTGAACGTGACCATGTCGCCGTCGTGGGTGAAGGTGGCGGCGAACGCCGCTCCGTCCTGGCGCGCCCAGGCGTCGGCCTGCCGCTGCCGCAGGCGTTCGAACTCTCCGCGCGGACCGGCTGGCGCCTGGTCCGCGGTCCGGCTCATCGCGGGTGAGGCGGCCGGGAGCACGACGACGCCGAGCGTCGCGAGCGTGGCGCCCGCGGCGACGGCGAGCTTCGTCCACTGGGATGGCATCCGCTTTCCCCTTGTCGGGTTGGAAGGAACCGTCACCGGCGAAGCTACGTTCGCGGGGAGGGCGAATCATCGGCCGCGGGTTGTCGGCCGGTCCGGGCCGTACACCGGCGGGCGTACTCCCCGTGGAGGCGGGACCGCCGGTTCACCCGGAGGAGGGCCAGTTCCGGAGGAGGGCGTCGAGGGCGTCCAGGCCCCTGCTCCACGACTCCTCCAGCCCGCGGGCGTGGGCGAACCCGTCGGCCTCCAGGCTCACGAACCCGTAGATCGTGCTGTGCAGCAGCCGCAGCGCGTGCGTCTGCTCGGATTCGGGCAGGTCGTAGGCGCGCAGGATCGCCCGCGTCAGCTCCGGGTGCCGGGCGGCCGCCGCGGCGGCGGCCTCCGACTCGGGGTCCAGCCTCGTCCGCGTGGCGGAGTACCGGCCGGGGTGCGCCCTGGCGTAGTCCCGGTAGGCGTTGGCGAACGCCACCAGCGCGTCCTTGCCCGCCCGGCCGAGCATCGCGGCCGCGACGCCGTCGGCGAGCTCGGTGAGGGCGAGGGTCGCCACCCGTGTCCGTAGGTCCTGCACGTTCCTGATGTGCGAGTACAGGCTCGGTTCGCGGACGCCGAACCGGCGCGCGAGCGCCGACACGGTCACCTTCTCGAAGCCGATCTCGTCCGCCAGCTCCGCCGCCGCCCGCGTCAGGCGTTCGGCCGTCAGCCCCGCTCCCGCCATGCGCACCGCTCCCTTAAATAATTTAACCATTTGCCTAATACATTTAGGGAGTATACCTTCGCTGCCATGAGACCGCTCACCGAACGCGACATCCGCCTGTCGTTCGTCAACTGCTCCAAGGGCGAGGCCAAGCGCCTCCACCTGCCCAAGGACCATGCCGACCTGCCCTGGGACGACCTGGACTTCCTCGGCTGGCGAGATCCGGGGGCGCCGGAACGCGCCTATCTGGTCGCCGAACGCGACGGCCGCCTCGTCGGCGTCTCGCTGCGCGTGGCCCCGTCCGGGGCGCGCGGGTTCACCTCGCGCAGCATGTGCTCGCTGTGCCTGACCACGCGCACCGGCGGCGGCGTGGCGCTGATGACCGCGCGCCGGACCGGCGAGGCGGGCCGCCAGGGCAACTCGGTCGGGCAGTACCTGTGCACCGACCTGGCCTGTTCCCTGTACGTGCGCGGGAAGAAGGAGAGCGTGGCCAACGGCTCCCTCGACGAGTCCCTGCCGCAGGAGGAGAGGATCGCCCGCGCCCGGGCCAACCTGGACGCCTTCCTGGACAAGGTGACCGCGACAAGGTGACCGCGTAGGCGGGCCGGGAGGCTCAGGCGCCGCCGCGCGAGTCGGAGCGCCAGACGGTCCCGCGCCGTTCGTACTCCAGGACCTTCTCGGCGAACAGCGCCGTCCCGGCCCCGTAGAACCGCTCGACGAGCCACAGCGCCAGGTCGATGCCGGAGGTGACGCCGCCGGAGGTGACCAGGTCACCGTCGTCGACCACGCGGCCGTCGACGACCCGGCCGCCCCTTGCCCGCAGGTCCTCCTTGGCGGCGTGGTGGGTCGTGCAGGGACGGCCGTTGGTGATCCCGGCGGCGGCCAGCAGCAGCGTTCCGCTGCACACCCCCGCCAGGATCAGGCCGGGCCGCCGCGCGGCGGCCAGCGCCCGGGGCAGGACGCCGCGGCCGATCTGCCTCTCCACCGCCGATCCCTCGCCGAGCCCGCCGCCGGGCACCACGATCACGTCGGCCGAACGCGGGGACCACGGGGACCGCACCCTGATCTCCATGCCGGAGAACGTGGTCACCGTGCGCGGGCCGTCGGCGGTGACGAAGCTCTGCGTCACCCCGTGCTGGTCGGCGATGATGCCGAGCACCTCGACGGGTCCGGCGAAGTCCTGCTCCTCCACCCCGTCGTAGAGCACCGTGTGCACGCGCAGCGGCCGGCGGGGCGGCCGGGGCGCGGCGTTCGCCGGGGCCGCCGGGAGCGTGCCGAGGCCGAGGCCGGTCGTGGCGGCCGCGCCCGCGAGCAGGAGGTCGCGTCGGTTCATGCCAGGTCTCCTTGGTGGTGTCGGCGAGTGACCTTCAGGATGCCTGAAGCTTATGGCCTGCTTCAGGCATCCTGAAGGTGGGGTGCGGTCAAGGCCGTGCGTCTCGCTCAGTACCAGGTCAGGAGGGGGAAGGGTTCGAGAAGGCGGCCCGTACGGCCGCCCCGATCCGCCGCTGGATCGGATCGGCGTCGGCACCGAACAGCCGCTCGTCGGCCTCCGCCACGACCCGCCGCGCCCTCCGCAGCAGGAGGGCCCCCTCCTCGGTGACCTCCAGCGTCGAGGCCGACCCGGCGCGGGCGTTGCGGTCGCGCACCAGCCCCGCGGCGACCAGCGCCTTCACCGCCCCGTGCACGCTCTGGACGGTGATCCCCGACATGCGCGCCAGCTCACTGAAGGAGGCGCCGGGCACGCCGGCGATATGACCGAGCAGTCCGAGCCGGGCGGCGGTGAGCCCCAACGGCGCGAGCGCGGCGTTGAGCTCGGTCTCGACCCGGCGCGCCAGCGACAGCACCACGACGGAGGTGCTCGTCACGGGCGGGACCGGGCGGCCGTCATCGGTGGTCACCGCCCCAGTGTCCCGCAGAAGGCCCTTCACCTCGACCGCTGACGCGATGACGCCTTACGGAAATTTTCAGGGCGGACTTCTTCGGAGAACGACCTGATCACAGGTGGCGGGTCTGGTGGTTGACTCTGCTAGCAGCGTCGATGTGGGGCTGACTGGGTCTTGCAAGGGGCTGAAAGTCTTTGTAACTTCCCGGCTGCCCGCTTCTTTTCGGGAGGCTCGCGTGGTGGACGGCCCGTCGCCCGTCGCTGGCCGTCCGTTGCCAAGGGTCTCCCCCGCGGGCGCGCTTTCGCCTACAAAGCGTTCATCAGCACCATCCGGCTCCATCCCCTGTCGAGCCCCCTGCCCGGAAGGTCGTGCCATGGCCAGGAAAGCCACCGGTGCCGCGCTCGCCGCCGCCGCGATCACGCTGCCCCTGCTGTCCCCCGCCCCGCCCGTCGCCGCCGCGGGGCGGGCCGCGTCCGGCCGCGTCGTCCAGCCGGACGACCGGGCGCTGGCCCGTACCGCCGTGCGGCCCGGCCTCAGCCGTGAACGGTTCTACTTCCTCATGACCGACCGGTTCGCCAACGGCGACCGCCGCAACGACCGTGGCGGCCTGTCCGGCGACCGGCTCGCCACCGGGTACGACCCCACCGACACCGGCTTCTACCAGGGCGGCGACCTGGCCGGGCTCATCCGGCGGCTCGACTACGTCAAGGGGCTCGGCACCACCGCGGTGTGGCTGACCCCGACGTTCCAGAACCGTCCCGTCCAGGGCAGCCCGCCGCACGTCTCGGCCGGGTACCACGGCTACTGGATCACCGACTTCACGCGCATCGATCCGCACCTGGGCACCAACGCGCAGATGAAGCAGCTGGTCAAGGAGGCCCACAAGCGCGGGATGAAGGTCTTCTTCGACATCATCACCAACCACACCGCCGACGGGATCTCCTACGCCGAGAACCAGTACTCCTACCGGCCCAAGAGCACCCATCCCTACCGTGACGCCGGTGGACGCGTGTTCGACGACCGCGCGTACCCCCGGCCGTTCCCGAAGGTCGACGAGCGGTCGTTCCCCTACACGCCCGTGCGCACGCCCGGTGTGACCAAGAAGCCCGCCTGGCTGAACGACGTCACGATGTACCACAACCGGGGCGACTCGACCTGGGAGGGCGAGAGCGTCGAGTACGGCGACTTCGTCGGGCTGGACGACCTGTGGACCGAGCGGCCCGAGGTCGTCAAGGGCATGATCGACATCTACCGGACCTGGGTGCGGGAGGCGGGCGTCGACGGTTTCCGCATCGACACCGTCAAGCACGTGGACATGGAGTTCTGGAAGAGGTTCGCGCCCGAGGTCAAGGGCTACGCCAGGCGGGTCGGCACCAAGGACTTCTTCGCGTTCGGCGAGGTCTACAGCGAGGATCCGGCGTTCGTCTCCCGGTACTCCACCGAGGGGCGCATCGACGCCGTCCTGGACTTCCCCTTCCAGTCCGCGGCCCGCCGCTTCGTCTCCCAGAACGGCGACGCCCGCGCGCTGGCCGACCTGTTCCGCGCCGACGACCACTACACCGACGCCGACTCCAACGCCTACTCGCTGCCCACCTTCCTCGGCAACCACGACATGGGCCGCATCGGCCACTTCCTCAGGCAGGACAACCCCGGCGCGTCCGACGCCGAGCTGCTCCGGCGCGACCTGCTGGCCCACGAGCTGATGTACCTGACGCGCGGCCAGCCGGTCGTCTACTACGGCGACGAGCAGGGCTTCACCGGCCAGGGGGGCGACCGGGCCGCCCGCGCGTCGATGTTCGCCTCCCGGACGCCGCAGTACCTCTCGGACGGCCTGATCGGCACCGGCGCCACCCACGCGCGGGACAACTACGACACCCGTCACCCCCTCTACCGGGGCATCCGCAGGCTGGCGGGCCTCACCGACCGGCATCCGGCGCTGCGGGACGGGGCGCAGATCGAGCGGCTGGCCCAGGGCAACGTCTACGCGGTCTCCCGCGTCGACGCCCGCGACCGGGTCGAGTACGTGGTCGCGTTCAACAACGCCGCCGCGCCCCAGCGGGTCAAGGTCCCGACCTTCACCCCCGGCATGCGGTTCACGCGGGTCCACCCGGCGTCCGGCAGCGCGGCCGCCGGTGCCGACGCGGGGCTGACGGTCACGGTGCCCGCGCGGTCGGCCGTCGTCTGGCGGGCCGCCTCCCGCCTGCCCCGGCCCGCGAACGGCCCCGCGGTCTCCCTGGCCCTTCCCGCCTCCGTCAAGGGCCGGGCCGAGATCGGTGCGACCGTTCCCGGCGGCGGGTTCGACCAGGTGACGTTCGCGGCGCGGGTCGGCGACGGCCCCTGGCGCGTCCTGGGCACCGACGACGCGCGGCCGTTCCGGGTGTTCCACGACGTCGGCGGGGTTCCGGCGGGCACGCGGATCACCTACCGGGCCGTGGTGCGCGACTCGGCGGGCCGGATCGCCGCCGCGCGGGGCTCCGCGACGGTCAGCGGCTGAGCAACGCCGACAGGCCGTGCTCGAAACGCTCGTCGAAGGAGTCCGCGTCCAGGTGGGCGAGCACCCGGTGGAGCGCCGGGTGGCCCGTCGATGAGACCGCCCGGGCGAGGCGTCCTTCCGGTGTCGCGGGCGCGGCCTGTTCCTCCTGGGTCAGCCCGAGGGTGAAGTAGGTGACCGCCCAGGCGGTCCAGGCCGCCTCGCGGTCGTCCAGGCCGCCGTCGAGGAGGGCCGCGACGAGCGCGTCGGCGAAGCGCAGGGTGTGCGGCTCGGCGGCGTAGGTCCCGGTGACCAGCGCCGCGCCGTCGCGGTGGGCGAGCAGGGCCCGGCGGTAGCGGCGGGTGAGTTCCCGGGCCCGCTCGTCCCAGGCGTCCGGCAGCCCGTCGAGCCGGACCTCGCCCACGATGGCGTCGGCCATCAGCTCCAGCAGCCGGGTCTTGGTCTTGACGTGCCACAGGACGGTGTTCATCCGCACGCCGAGCCGGTCGGCGACGGCCCGGGTGGACAGGGCGTCCAGGCCCTTGTCGTCGAGGAGGCCGACGGCCGCGCGCACGACGGCGGCCGGTTCGAGCCGGGCGGGGCGCGCCGCATCCGCTTGCTTCTTGGTCACTGACCTAGTTTACTGCGTCTCATGCATTGGTCACTGACCAAGGAGGAGATGTGGAGCAGGTCGTCGTCGCCGGAGGCGGGCCCGTCGGGCTCTGGCTGGCCGCGGAACTACGGCTCGGCGGGGCACCGGTCACCGTCGTCGAGGAGCGTCCCGAACGCGACCCGCGGTCCAAGGCGCTCACCGTTCACCCGCGCACCATCGAGGTGCTGGCCTCGCGCGG
The DNA here is from genome assembly GCF_001552175.1 of Actinomadura kijaniata NBRC 14229. Taxonomy (GTDB): domain Bacteria; phylum Actinomycetota; class Actinomycetes; order Streptosporangiales; family Streptosporangiaceae; genus Spirillospora; species Spirillospora kijaniata. The sequence goes on along the minus strand of NZ_BCQR01000052.1, from coordinate 18,526 downwards.
CGTCCACGGGCCGCTGCTGGCCGAGGGCGTGCCGCTGCCGGGCGGGCACTTCGGCCTGCTCGACGAGCGGCTGGACTTCCGCGGGCTGGACACGCCCTTCCCCTACACCCTGGCCCTCCCCCAGGCCCGCACCGAGGAGCTGCTCGAACGGCACGCGCTCTCGCTCGGCGCCGACGTCCGGCGCGGGCACCGCGTCACCGGGTTCGCCGAGGACCCGGCGGGCGTGACCGTCCGGGTGGAGGGACCGGAGGGGCCGTACGAGCTGCGGGCGGCCTACCTCGTCGGCTGCGACGGCACGCGCAGCACCGTGCGCGCGGCGGCGGGCATCGGGTTCCCCGGAACGCCCGCCTCCGTCGTGGGCTGGCTCGGCGACGTCACCCTCGACGATCCCCCGCCGCCCGGGTTCGCCGCGTTCACGCGGGCCGGGGCGCTGATGGTCGCGCCGCTGCCCGGCGGCACGTTCCGGCTGGTCGGCGTCACACCCGAGGACCTGCGCACCGACTGGCCCGGCGACCTGGCCTTCGAGGAGCTGCGGGCCAGGGTCACCGCCGTCGCGGGCCGGGACTTCGGCATGCGCGACCCGGTGTGGCTGTCGCGCTTCGGCAACGCCACCCGCCTGGCCGAGCGCTACCGCCGGGGACGCGTCCTGCTCGCCGGGGACGCCGCCCACCAGCACTTCCCCGCGGGCGGCGTCGGCATGAACGTCGGCGTCCAGGACGCGCACAACCTCGGCTGGAAGCTCGCCGCCGTGCTGCGCGGCCACGCTCCCGACGACCTGCTGGACACCTACCACGCCGAACGCCACCCCGTCGGCGCCGACCTGGTGGAGGCCAGCCGCGCCCAGGTCGCGCTGATGACGGGCTTCTCCCCGGAGGGGATCAGCCTGCGCACGCTGCTCGGGCGGCTGATCGCCACCGACCCGTCCGTGAACCGCGCCCTGGCCGAACGCCTCACGGGCCTCGCCGTCCGCTACCCGACGCACGACCCGACGGACCATCCGCTGACCGGCACCCGCGCGCCGGACCTGGCCTTCACCGGCGGAGAGAGCCTGTTCTCCCTGCTGCGCGCGGGCTCGTGCGTCCTGCTCGACCTCACCGGCGCGCCCGGCGGACCGTTCGAACGGTGGGCACGACCGGGGCTCGTCGTGCGTTCGCGGTCGCTCGCCGAGCCCCCGCCCGGGTGGTCGGAGGTCCGCGCGGTGCTGCTGCGGCCCGACGGCCACGTGGCCTGGGCCGGGACCGCCGCCGACGGGACCACGCCGGAACGGGCCCTCAGTCGCATCCTTCGAACTGGGGAACGTCGACGGTCGACAGGTTGAGGCCGGTCCCGTCGAACCACTTGCGCATCAGGCGGGCCGCCGTGCCGTCCTGGTACATCCGCGTGATCGCCTTGTTGACCGCCTCGCAGCCGGCCAGGTCGGTCCGGCGCAGGCCGATGGCGATGTCCCGCTCGCCGAAACCGGCGTTGAGCAGCCGCACCCAGCCGCCCTCGCGCGCCCGGATCCCGGCGAGGATCACGTCGTTGGTGCTGACCGCGTCGACGCGGCGGTCCCTCAGCATCCGGACGCACTCGTCGTAGGTTCCGGCGGGCACCGCGACGGCCGGGACGCGGCGTTCCTCGATGACCTGCTCGGCGGCCCCGGCCGCGGTGACCGCGCACAGTCGGCGGCCCCGCAGGTCCTGGACCCGCCGGATCCGGGTCTCGTCGGCGCGGACCAGGATGTCCAGGGACGTGCGCAGGTAGGGGCCCGCGAACATCAGCCGCAGCTTGCGGTCCGGCAGCGCCCAGTAGGTCGGCGCGAGGTCGATGCGGTCCGCCGCCAGCAGGCGTTCGCGCTCGTCCGACCGCACCGGCACGATCCGCACGCGCTTGCCCAGCCGCCGGGCCACCTCGCGGGAGACGTCCACGTCGAGTCCCGCCAGGGTGCCGTCGGGCTGCCTGCTCCCGATGTTCGGCAGGTCCGTGCGGACCCCCACCCGCAGCGTGTCCCGGTCCAGGAACGAGTCCGGCCCTCCGTCACCGCACGCGGTCAGCGTCCCGCACGCCGCCAGCAGCAAGGCGACGATCCCCTGTCGCTTCATAGGCCGACACTAAGGAATTGTTCAACAATCCACCAGTTCACTTGTTGACCACATGCGGTCGCCGTGATCCGCGCCCGGCAGGTTTGCCGGGCACGGACCAGGGGGTCGGTCCGCCAGGGCCGCCCGGACGCGGCGGGCGGCGGTGACGAGGTTGCGCAACGCCGCCTCGACCTCGGGACAGGCGCGGGTCTTCAGCCCGCAGTCGGGGTTGGCCCACAGCCGGTCGGGGGCCACCGCCTGCGACGCCCGGCGCAGGTCGTCCTCCATCTCCTCGGCCGAGGGCACGCGCGGCGAGTGGATGTCGTGGACGCCGGGGCCGATCCCGCCCCCGTGCCCGGCGGCGCGCAGGTCGGCGACCAGCTCCATGCGGGATCGGGCGGCCTCGACGCCGACGACGTCGGCGTCCAGCGCGTCGATCGTCCCGATGATCTCACCGAACTCCGCGTAGCACATATGGGTGTGGATCTGCGTGGTGTCGGCCGCGCCGCCGGTGGCCAGGCGGAACGCGCCGACCGCCCAGTCCAGGTAGGCCGCGTGGCCGGCGCGCCGCGGCGGCAGCAGCTCGCGCAGCGCGGGCTCGTCCACCTGCACCACGCGGATCCCGGCCCGCTCCAGGTCGCGGATCTCGTCGCGCAGCGCCGGCGCGACCTGCCGGGCCGTGTCGGCGAGCGGCTGGTCGTCGCGGACGAACGACCAGGCCAGCATGGTCACCGGACCGGTCAGCATCCCCTTGACGGGCCGGTCGGGCAGCGGCTGGGCGTAGCGGGTCCACTCCACGGTCATCGGGCGGGGCCGGGACACGTCGCCGTGCAGGATCGGCGGCCGCACGCAACGCGTCCCGTAGGACTGGACCCAGCCGCGCCGGGCGGCGCGCGGGCGGAGGCAGGTCTTCGGACCCACGGGCACCGCTTCTCGTCGAAGCGCCCTACTGGCCGTCGCTTTCCGGACCCTCGGGTCCAGTGCGGGTGACGGCGGTCGTTCCCGTTCACCGCTGCGGGGCAGTCCCGGATTCGCACCGGGTTCCCTCTTGCGACGCCCGTGTCCGTGGACACGGGCGAACCTTCCGCGCGAGCAGTCCACTTCGGTCTTCCGGGCCGTCCGGCGAACGGGCCGGGACGCTCGTCCCGCGTGTTCAGTGCTGGTCGGTGACCTGGGTCAGGCGGCGTCGCAGGAGTGTCCGTTCGGCGTCGGTTCCGGCCAGGTCGAGGGCCTGCCGGTAGGCGTCGGCGGCCTCGGCGTGGCGGCCCAGCCGGTGCAGCAGGTCCGCCCGCGCCATGGGATAGGGATGGTGGCCGCGCAGGCGCGGCTCGTCGGCCAGCTCGTCCAGCAGCGCCAGACCCGCCCGCGGGCCGTCGCGCATCGCCACCGCGACGGCCCGGTTCAGCGCCACGACCGGGGAGGCGGTGAGGGCCAGCAGCACGTCGTAGAGCGCGACGATCTGCGGCCAGTCGGTGGACGCGGCGTCGGCGGCCTCGTCGTGCAGGGCGGCGATGGCGGCCTGCACCCCGTAGGGGCCGGGCGGCCCGCCGGTCAACGCGACCGGCACCAGCCCCAGCCCCTCCTCCACCATCGGGCGGTCCCAGCGGGACCGGTCCTGCTCGTCCAGCAGCACCGGGGACCCGTCGGGGGCGGTGCGGGCGTCGCGGCGCGCGTGGACCAGCAGCATCAGCGCCAGCAGCCCGGTGACCTCGCGTTCGGCGGGCAGCAGGCGGTGCAGGATGCGCGCCAGCCGGATCGCCTCCTCCGCCACGTCGGGGCGTTGCAGGTCCGGGCCCGAGCTGGCGGCGTAGCCCTCGGTGAAGACCGAGTACAGGACGCCGAGCACGCCGGGCAGCCGTTCGGGCAGCTCGTCGGCGCCGGGGACGCGGAACGGAATGCGCGCCTGCCGGATCTTCTTCTTGGCCCGTACGATCCGCTGCGCCATCGTCGCGGTCGGGACCAGGAACGCCCGCGCGACCTCCGGCGTCGTCAGCCCGGCCAGGCACCGCAGCGTCAGGGCGGCGCGGTCCTCGGCGGGCAGCGCCGGGTGGGCGCAGGTGAAGAACAGCCGCAGCCGCTCGTCGGGCAGGTCGTCGCCGGCCTCGGGCGGCGGGGCGGGCACGGCGCGGTCCGCCTCCACCTGCATGACCGCCAGGCGCGCGGCGTAGGCGCGGTCCCGGCGCAGCCGGTCCACCGCCTTGCGCCGCGCGGTGGTCAGCAGCCACGCGCCGGGCCGGTCGGGGACCCCGTCGACCGGCCAGTGCACCAGCGCCGCCTCGACCGCCTCCGAGGCGACCTCCTCGGCCAGGTCCAGGTCGCCGAACCGGTGGACGAGGGAGGCGAGCAGCCGCCCGTACTCCTCGCGGAACATCGCCTCGACCGAGGCCCGAGCGGCCGCGCGCTCCCCCATCGCCGGACCTTCCTCAGTACTCGTCGCTGACCGGGCGGACCACGACCGAGCCGTCGCGCGCGCCGGGGCAGCGGGCCGCCCAGTCGAGCGCGGCGTCCAGGTCGGGGACGTCGATGACGTAGTACCCGCCCAGGTACTCGCGGGTCTCGGCGAACGGGCCGTCGGTGGTGATGTGGCGTTCCCCGGCGGCGTCCACGCGGACGGTGGTGGCGGTGGTCAGGTCCGCCAGCGAGTGCGAGTCGACCAGGATCCCGGCGTCCCGGACCGACTTGTCGTAGGTGATCCAGTCCTCGACGGTGCACTGGGATTCGATGGTGGTCGGGTCGGAGGTGGGCGGAGTCTGGATGAGCAGCATGTACTTCACGGTTCGTCTCCTGTCTTCGGGTGCGGCGGGGTGCCGCACATGATGACGACGAGCGGCCATCCGGGAAATCGACACCCCCGCGAAGATTTTTTCTCAGAAGTTTCCCGGAACGACCGCCCGACGCGGACCGTGGGCGGGAGGACGATCGCGGCCGTCCGCCGTCTTGGGGGCGCGTGTCGGCGCTGATGGCATCGAGCGACCACCGAACGAGCCACCGTCCCGGGCTCCTCGGCCTCCCCAGAAGAACCTCCTTGCGAACCTGCGACAGACGTCGCGCGTCATAGGACCATGCGCGTGAAGCGTTCGAGGCAAGGCCCCACGGCTGGTTCACGGAGTCGCCGGTCCGATGACGGAAGTCCCGGAACCGGGGCTGTGAGGCCGTCGACCTGGCACGTCGTGGCCGCGTTCGCCGTCGTCGCGCTGGGCTCTCTGACGCTGTGGGCGTCCCTGGAACAGGGGGCGCGAGCCGACCGCGAACGGGCGCGGATGCGAAGCGAGGGCGTGCCGACCGTTGTGCGCGTGAGCAGCGTGACGGGCGGGAAGGTCAGGGCCTCGTACCGCTTCGCCGGCCGGTCGTGGACGATGGACCTCCCGCACCGCTGCGAGCTGCGGGGCGGCGGTGGCTGTCCCGCGATCGGCACGCCCTTCACGGTCCGGGTCGATCCACGGGCTCCGGGGCACACGATGACGGAGGACGGCCGGCTCGATGATCTCGACGGTACGGCCAAGGGCGCCCGGCCCGTCGTCTACGTGGCGGCGTGCGTTCTGCTGACCGGTGCGGGAGTGGTCCTGGCGCTCGGGGTGCCGGCCTGGGCCCGGGGGCGTCCGCGCCCGTGGCCGCCCGAGGGCATGTCCCCGCAGGAGGAGGCGAGCCTGCGGGCGGTCCTGGCGGACGATCAGCCGGTGGACTTCACCGTCCGGTCGCGAGGCTACGACCGTGACCAGGTCGACGGGTACTTCCTGCGGTTCGCGGGGCTTCTCGACGATCAGGACCGTCCCCCGCTGGCGCGTCCTGTCTTCGCCACGGCGCTGCGTGGTTACGACCGGGCCGAGGTGGACGCCTGCCTCGACTCGCTCTTCGCCACCGACCAGGCTGGCGGGACGAGGCGCTGACCCGCTCTGGGCGACGGCGTTCGGTCTGTTCCCGACACGTTCACCGCGTCGATTCGCCGTCGTCGCGCGCCGGGATTTCGTCGGTGGCGCCGTGCAGCATTCAGAGCGCCGCCACCGACGAGCGAGGGAGTTCCATGCCACTCATGAACCAGCAGGCAGCCGGCCACGCGTTCCTCAAGGGGATGTACGAGGACGGCTACTACCCCGACCACGTCGTGGACAAGGGCAAGGCGATCCTCCTGCGCCTCTGCGCGCGTATCGAGGCCGAACGTCCCGCCGACCTCGCGGCCCTGTACGCGCTCACCCATGCCGCGACGGAGGAGTTCAACGAGCTGGAAGCCGACTTCCACGCCGCAGGAAGCGAGATCGAGACCGTCGCCCGGGACCTGATCGGCGAGGACTTCGGGTTCATCGCGACCGCGTACGGCTTCCCCGATGCCGACCATGAGGAGCTGATCGCCACTCGCGACTGGTGACGTCGGTCGCGTCGACGGCGGACGCCGGTCCCGGTGCGAGATGCCGGCTGTCGCGGGGGTCCCGCGCGGGCGCGTTCCCGTGCCGTGGCCGACCCCGCAAAGATCAAGGAGGAACCGCACAACCCTCGGTCAAGTGGGACGCGTGACGAACGCCCGGTTCGCCACGATGCAGTGGGAACCCGGTGTACTCCGGCACCGGGACCATGTGAACACGGGGGTGACCATCGTGGCCGAGACGATCGGCGACAGGGTACTCGACCAGAGGGGCCGCGGGCCGTCGCGGACGGCGGTGGGCGGGACATGAACGCGTCCACCGAGGGCACGCGTCCGGATCCGGCGGCCGAGTTCCGGCTGCCGGGCCTGTCGCTGCCGTTCCCCACACCGACGCCGCGCGCGGACGCCGCCCGGCTGCGCGCCGCGACCTGCGACTGGGCACTGGAACACGGGCTGATCGGTCCGCGCGGCCGGGAGCGGCTGCTGACCTCGCGACTGCTGGACCTCGGCATCGGGCTGACCGGGACCGCCCCACCGGACCGCGCGGCGGTGCTGATGGGCTGGTTCCTGTGGGTCCTGCTGCTGGACGACCGGATCGACGACGGGCCCTGGGCCGGGGACGGCGTGCTGGAGGAGTTCGCCGGGGCGGCGGTCTCGGTGGTGTGCGCGCAGGACGGGCCCTCCGCGCCGGACGCCGACCCGATGCTGCGGGCGCTGGCGCGCGACCTGTGGCCGCGCACCGCGCGGCTGGCCGGGCCCGAGTGGTGCGGGCGGTTCGCCGAGCACTTCGCGCGCCACCTGTGGGCGCAGTGCGTGGCGGTCCGCCACCGCGCCGACGGCGACGGGCCCGACCTGGCGGGGTACGTGCCGCTGCGCCGCGACCTGTTCGGCGCGGAGCTGTTCTTCGACCTGATCGCGCTCGTGGACGGGCTCGGGGTGGTCGGGTCGGACGGGCTGCGCGAGAGCGCCGCCGACGTGATCGCCTGGACCAACGACATCTTCTCCGTGGAGAAGGACCTCGCGTTTTGGGAACGTTCCAACCTGGTGCTGCTGCTGCACGACAAGCACGGCGGCTCCTGGCAGCGGGCCATGGACGCCGCCCGCGACATGGTGGAGGACCGGGTACTGGACTTCCTGGCGGCGGGGGCGAGGGAGGAGCATCCGCAGTTCGCGGCGCGGCTGGGACAGGTGGCGCGGGCCTCGCTGGACTGGCACCGTTCGGTGTCGCGCTACCACTGGCAGGGCGGCGAGCGCGTGGACGTCCGGCGCACGCCGCCGAGCCTGCTGTGGCCGGGCTTCGAACGCGACCCGTACCCGCTGTACCGCAGGCTGCGCGAGGAGTTCCCGGTGGTGCGGGACGAGCCGCTGGACGCCTGGCTGGTCAGCCGGTACGCGGACGTGCGGGTGGCGTTGTCCGACGCGCGTTTCACCCCGCGCAACTACGGCTGGCAGCTGGAGCCGATGTTCGGCCGGACGGTCCTGCAGATGGAGGGCCGTGAGCACGCGGCGCACCGCGCGTTCCTGACGCCCGCGTTCCGGGGACGTGCCATGGACCATCTGACCGCCGCCGCCATGCGCACCGCCGCCCGGCTGGCCGACCGGCTGCGCGACCGGCCCGTGGTGGACCTGGCCGCCGACTTCTGCCGCCTGCTGCCCGTCCACGTGGTGGTCGCCGCGCTCGGGCTGCCGAGCCTGGACGTGCCGCGTTTCCAGGGCTGGTACCAGGCGGGCTTCTCCTACCTGGGCAACTACCGGCAGGATCCGGCGACGCTGGAGAGGGGCCTGGTCGCGCGCGACGAGCTGTACGCCTACCTGGAGCCGCACGTGGCCGAGCGCCGGGCGCGGCCGACCGGCGACCTGCTGTCGGTGCTGTGCACGGTGGAGGTGGACGGCGCGCCGCTGCCCGACGACATGATCAAGGGGTTCTGCGGGACGCTGCTGGGCGCGGGCGGCGAGACCACCGGCAAGGCGCTGGCGTCGCTGCTGGCGAACCTGCTGGACCACCCGGAGGTCCTGGCGCGGGTGCGCGCCGACCCCGGGCTGATCCCGGCGGTGTGGGCCGAGTCGCTGCGCCGCAACCCGCCGGTCCACGTGGTGCTGCGGGAGACCTCCGCCGAGGTGGAGCTGCCGTCGGGAACGGTCCCGGCGGGGGCGACGGTGGCGTGCCTGGTCGGGTCGGCCAACCGGGATCCCGCGCGGTTCGCCGACCCGGACCGCTTCGACCCCGGCCGCGCCGACGGCCGGGTGGAGCGGGAGTTCACCGGGGCGGCGACGCAGCTGACGTTCGGGGCGGGGCGGCACTTCTGCCTGGGGTCGCAGGTGGCGCGGATGGAGGCCGAGATCGGCCTGCGGGTGCTGCTGGCGGCGCTGCCGTCACCGCGCTGGGCCGACGGGTTCTCCCCCGTCGAGACGGGCCTGCTCACCCGCGCTCCCGAACGGCTGCTGGTCGCGACCGCCTGAGGGGGAGCCAGGGGCTCGGCGCGGTGAGCGCCACCAGGCCGACCGCGCCGCCGACCTGCTCGGTGGTGTTCGGCGTTCCCGAGGCCGCGCCCGCGTCGGCCTCGGGAACGCCGGAGATGACCGGCGCGGCCGCGCGCCGACCACGCCGACCTGCACGATCGGATCGCCGCGCCGCTCGCCCGTCACGAACGGGTGGCCGCCGATTCGCGCCCGGTCGCGGCGCTGCTGGCGCTCGCCTGCTCCACGCTGTTCGAGGTCAGCGCTCCTGGGGACGCGTGCCCACCACGAGCGAGCAGGTCTACGGCAGGACGTAGACGCCCGCCCGCGCGGCGGCGAGGGCGGCGTCGGCGGCGCGGTCGGCGGCGGCCTCGTCCACCGGCTCGCCGCTGACGAACAGGCGGTAGTAGACCGGGGCGACGGCGGCGCGGACCACCTCGGCGGCGTCGGTCCCGGCGGGGATCTCGCCGCGTTCCACCGCGCGGGCGACGATGACGGCGGACTGCTCGTGGCGGCTGGTGAAGAACGCGGCCAGGGAGCGGGCGGCGTCGGCGTTCTGCAGGGCGGCGGCGATGAACGCCGTCGCGACCGGCCCCTGTTCGGGATCGGCGAAGCCGGTGCGGACCAGCCGGGCGAGGGCGCGCAGGTCGCCGCGCGCCGAGCCGGTGTCGGGGATCGGCCAGGGCTCGGTGGCGGCCAGCTCCAGGGCGTCGGCGACCAGGCCCTCGGCGCTGCCCCAGCGGCGGTAGACGGTGGTCTTGTGGACGCCCGAGCGGGCGGCGACGTTCTCGACCGTCAGCCCGGCGAAGCCGCGTTCGGCCAGCTCGGCGAGGGTGGCGGCGCGCACGGCGGCGCGGGTGCGGGCGGTGCGGCCGCCGGGGCGCACCGTGCCCGGACCCGTCGGGGATGCGGAGGAGGTCATCGGGAATCTCCACTTGCGGGATCGCCTCGAGGTTCGGCATACTCATCTTAACGCAACAAGAGTTGCATTACTAACGACCTAGAGGAGAGCAGCCGACATGGAGCAAGCACCGAACACCGCGACCACCCGTCACCGCCGCGATTCGGAGGCTGCCCTTGTCCGCCCAGCTCACCGTCAGGAACCTCGTCAAGTCGTTCGGGACGCGCACCGTCCTTGACGGGCTGTCGTTCACCGTCGCCCCGGGCGAGCGCGCCGGGATCGTCGGGGAGAACGGCTCCGGCAAGTCCACCCTGCTCAACCTGATCACCGGGCGGGAGACGCCCGACTCCGGCGAGATCACCGTCACCGCCGACGGCGGAATCGGTCACCTCGGCCAGACCCTCGGGCTGCCCGCCGACCACACCGTCCGGCAGGCGGTCGACGCCGCGCTGGCCGACCTGCGCGCCATGGAGGCGCGCATGCGCGAGCTGGAGGCCGACCTCACCGAGGACCGCCTCGCCGAGTACGGCGACCTGCTCGGCGCCTACGAGGCGCGCGGCGGCTACGAGGCCGACGCCCGCGTCGACAAGTCCCTGCACGGCCTCGGCCTGGCGCATGTCGGGCGCGACCGGCGGCTGGGCTCGCTGTCGGGCGGCGAGCAGGCCCGGCTCGGGCTGGCCTGCCTGCTGGCGGCGGCGCCGGAGGTCATGCTGCTGGACGAGCCCACCAACCACCTGGACGAGCCGTCCCTGGAGTGGCTGGAGGACCGGCTGCGCGAGCACCGGGGCATCCTGGCGGTGGTCTCCCACGACCGGGTGTTCCTGGACCGCGTCGCCACCGTGGTCCTGGAGGTCGAGGGCGGTGCGGTCACCCGGTTCGGCGGTGGCTACAGCGGGTTCCTGGCCGAGAAGGCCGCCGCGCGGCAGCGCTGGCGGCAGGCCCACGAGGACTGGCGCGAGGAGGTCGGACGGCTGGAGGCGTTCGCCGCCACCACCGCGCGCCGCGTCGCGCAGGGCCGGGAGATGCGGGACAACAACAAGATGGCCTACGACCGCAACGCCGGGCGCGTGCAGTCGTCGGTCGCCGGCCGGGTCCGCAACGCCCAGGAGCGGCTGCGCCGCCTGAGGGCGGACCCGGTCCCGCCGCCGCCCGAGCCGCTGCGGTTCCGGGGCGCGTTCGCCGGACGGGCCACCGGCACCCTCGCCGAACTGCACGACGTGCGGGTGGGCGAGCGGCTGCGGGTGGAGGAGCTCACGGTGCGGGCCGGGGACCGGATCCTGGTCCACGGCGGCAACGGCGCGGGCAAGACCACGCTGCTGACGGTGCTGGCCGGGCGGGAGCCCGACGCCGGGACCGTGCGGCGGCGCGGACGCGTGGGCTACCTGCCGCAGGAGGTGGAGTTCGACGACCCGCGGCGGACGGCGCTGGCGGCGTTCGCCGCGGGGCGGCCCGGCTACGCCGAGGAGCACCGGGCGCGGCTGCTGTCGTTCGGGCTGCTGCGGCCCGAGACGCTGGAGGTCCCGGTCGGCGCGCTGTCGGTCGGGCAGCGCCGCCGCCTGGCGCTGGCGCGGCTGCTGACCGGCGAGCACGACCTGCTGCTGCTCGACGAGCCCACCAACCACCTGTCGCTGACCCTGGTCGAGGACCTGGAACGGGCACTGGACCACTACCGCGGCGCGCTCGTGGTCGTCTCCCACGACCGCGCCCTGCGCGACCGGTTCACCGGCACGCGCCTGGAAATGGAGAACGGCCGCATCACCGGCCGCGGAAAGGAAGCCGCTTGACCATCACCCAGCACGAGCACAAGGTCGCCGCTCCCGGCGCGGGCCCCTACGGGATCACCGCCGGGCCCGACGGGGCGCTGTGGTTCACGCTCGTCCACGAGGGCGGCGTCGGCCGGTTCACGCCCGGCGGCGAGCTGACCGTCCACGCGGTGGGCGGCGACCCCATGAACATCGCCGCCGGGCCCGACGGAGCGCTGTGGTTCACCGAGTTCCGGCACCACCGCGTCGGGCGGATCACCGTCGACGGCGAGGTGACGCGGTTCTCCCCGCCCTCGCCGGACGCGGGGCCGGTCGGGATCTGCGCCGGGCCGGACGGGGCGCTGTGGTTCACCGAGATGTACACCGACCGGGTCGGCAGGCTGACCGTGGACGGCGCGTTCACCGAGTTCGCGCTGCCGGTCTCCGGGGCGTACCCCTCGATGATCTGCGCGGGGCCCGACGGCGCGCTGTGGTTCACCCTCAACCAGGCCCACGCCGTCGGCCGGATCACCGTCGGGGGCGAGGTCACGGTGCACCCGCTGCCCACCGGGACCGCCGCGCCGGTCGGGATCTGCGCCGGACCGGACGCGGCGGTGTGGTTCGTGGAGATCGGCGCCGGGCAGGTCGGGCGGATCACCCCCGGCGGCGAGGTCACCGAGTACCCGCTGCCCGACCGCGCCGCCCGGCCGCACGCGATCTGCGCCGGGCCCGACGGCGCCCTGTGGTTCACCGAGTGGGGGACCTCGCGGGTCGGGCGGATCGACACCGGCGGCAGGATCGAGGTGCACGCCCTGCCGACCGCGGGCGCCGAGCCGCACGCGATCTGCGCCGGGCCGGACGGCGCGCTGTGGACGGCGCTGGAGGTCGGCGCGCTGGCGCGGATCGCCGTCCGGCCCTGACGGCTCCCCGCTACTTGGCCATCTCCGCGACCGGCTCGTCCGGGGCGGTCGCGGAGGTGCCGTGCCCGCGCGGGATGACCACCGCGGCCGCCAGGCTGATGGTGGCGACGACGGCCAGGTAGGCGGTGATGGACGCCGAGGTGCCGGTGGAGGCGAACAGCGACGCCGCCACCAGCGGGGTGATGCCGCCGCCCAGCAGCGACGCCAGCTGGTAGGCCACCGAGGTGCCCGAGTAGCGCACGGCCACCGGGAAGAACGACGCGGTCAGCGTGCCCTGCGGGGCGTGTGTCGCCGCCAGAACCGCGCCCATCACGACCATGAACACCGCGATCACGGCGCGGTTGCCGGTGTCCACGACCGGGAGGATCGCGACCGCGCCGACCAGCAGCACCACCGAGCCCCAGGTGAACAGCGCCCGCAGGCCGTGCCGGTCGCCCAGGTGCGCCCACAGCGGCGCGGTGACCAGCCACACCGCCGCGCCGCCGATCACGCAGGTCAGCAGGAAGGTGCGCGACAGGTGCGCCTGGTCCTGGCCGTAGCCGAGGATGTAGACCATGAAGATGTAGGCGAGCGCGCTGTTGCCGACGATGACGGCGATGGTGTGCAGCACCTGGCGCCAGTGGTCGCGCAGCACGATCACCACGGGCAGCCGCGCGGGCTTGCGGCGTTCCACCAGGCCCTCGTAGTCGGGGCTCTCCTCGATGCGCAGCCGCAGGTACATGCCCACGCCCACCAGCGCGATGCTGAGCAGGAACGGCACCCGCCAGCCCCAGGACAGGAACGCCTGCTCGCTCAGCAGCGAGGAGGTGCCGAGGAACACCAGGTTCGCGCACAGCATCCCGGCGGGCGTGCCCATCATCGGGAACGCCCCGAACAGCCCGCGCCGCCCCTCGGGCGCGTGCTCCATGGTGAGCACCACGGCCCCGCCCAGCTCGCCGCCCAGCCCGATGCCCTGGGCGACGCGCAGCAGCACCAGCAGGACCGCGGCCCAGATCCCGATGCTGGAGTAGGTCGGCAGGACGCCGATGAGGGCGGTCCCGACGCCCATGATGAGCAGCGACGCCACCAGCGTGTTGCGCCGTCCGATCCGGTCGCCGAAATGCCCGAAGACGATCCCGCCCAGCGGCCGGGCGAGGAATCCGACGGTCATCGTTCCGAAGGAGGCGATGGAACCCGCGACCGGGTCCATGGACGGGAAGAACTGCTTGTTGAAGACGAGGGCGGCGGCCGTCCCGTACAGGAAGAAGTCGTACCACTCGATGGTGGTCCCGATGAAGGCCGCCCACGACACGCGGCGGGCCGCGCGGCTACGGTCTGCGTCCATCACACTTGTGCCCTCCGATTCTGGATTGCCGCCAATCATGCACTCGGCAGGTATTCAGGACGAATACTTAAAATCGGGGCAGTTATCAGCGGATGAACATATGACGCACCGGATATAGCGGCGTCGGGAAACGCTATACGGGCGCCGGGCGGGCGGAAAACGGGTTGGCGCGGGCGGGGCGGGTTCGCTAGAACGGTCGGCATGCTCCGCAAATACCCCCGTACCCCCCACATCCAGGGCTCCCGGTTGCAGCCCGGCGACCAGGACCTGGCCGCCGCGCCGTTCCGGGAGATCGCCGGGCGGTACCTGGTGGTGGAGGAGAAGCTGGACGGCGCCAACGCCGGGATCAGCTTCTCCCCCGACGGGCGGCTCCGTTTGCAGAGCCGGGGGCACTACCTGACCGGCGGGCCCCGCGAGAGGCAGTTCGGCCCGCTCAAGGCGTGGGCGTCGGCACTCCAGCACGTGCTGTGGGACCGGCTCGGCGACCGGTACGTGCTGTACGGGGAGTGGCTGTACGCCAAGCACACCGTCTTCTACGACGCGCTCCCCCACTACTTCTGCGAGTTCGACGTCCTCGATCTGGGCGACGGGACGTTCCTGTCCACCGCGCGGCGGCGTGAGCTGCTGGAGGGCACGCCGGTGGTGTCGGTGCCGGTGCTGCACGAGGGGCCGGTGCAGGACCTGGCGACGCTCACCTCGTTCGTCGGGCCGTCGACCTGCCGCACCGCCGGCTGGCGCGAGGCGCTGCGCGAGGCGGCCGTGGCGGGCGGCGCCGACCCCGACCGCGCCGCCGCCGAGACCGACTCCTCCGACGACATGGAGGGGCTGTACATCAAGGTCGAGGAGGACGGCAGGACGGTGGGCCGGTACAAGTGGGTGCGGCCCGACTTCCTCACCGCGATCCTCGACTCGGGGACCCACTGGCAGGACCGGCCGATCATCGCCAACGGCCTGGCCGACCCGGAGGTGATGTACGCCCATGGCTGAGACCGCCGTGTCCGTGTTCGAACGGCTCTGCCCGGCCCCGCCCGACTGGCGGGTGCCGTGGTCGGAGATCGAGGCGATGTTCTCCTGGGTGCGGCGGCTGGAGGGCGTCGGGCAGGACGCGGTCCACCACGCCGAGGGTGACGTCCTCACCCACACCCGCATGGCGTGCGAGGCGCTGGCCGGGCTGCCCGAGTGGCGGGCGCGGCCCGCCGACGAACGGGTGCGGCTGTTCGCCACCGTGCTGATGCACGACATCGCCAAGCCCGACTGCACCCAGGTCGACGCCGACGGCCGGGTCACCGCGCACGGCCACTCGCGGCGCGGCGACCTGATGGTGCGGCGCGTGCTGTGGGAGATGGGCGCGCCGACCGCCTGGCGGGAGCACGTCGCGGCGCTGGTGCGGCACCACCAGGTGCCGTTCTGGGCGCTGGAGCGGCCCGACCTGCAACGCATCGCGTTCCGGGTGAGCCTGCTGGCCCGCAACGACGACCTGGTCACCCTCGCCAAGGCCGACGTCCTCGGCCGGATCTGCGGCGACCTCGACGAGGTGCTGGAGAACATCGAGCTGTACCGGGAGTACTGCGCCGAGCAGGACTGCCTGGACGCGCCGCGCCGGTTCCCCTCCGACCACGCGCGGTTCTGGTACTTCCGCAAGCCCGGCCGCGACCCCGACTACGCCGCCTACGACGACACGCGCCTGACGGTGACGGTGCTGTCGGGTCTGCCGGGGGTCGGCAAGGACCACTGGATCGCCGCCCACCGCCCGGACCTGCCGGTGGTGAGCCTGGACCGGCTGCGCGCGGAGATGGGGGTCTCGCCGGGCGGCGACCAGCGGCCGGTGGCGGCGGCCGCCTACGAGCGGGCGCGCGAGCTGCTGCGGGCGCGCGAGTCGTTCGTGTGGAACGCCACCAACGTGTCGCGGCAGCTGCGCGAGCAGTGCACCGGGCTGGTCGCCGACTACCACGGCCGGGTCGAGATCGTCGCGCTGGAGGCCCCGCCGCCGGTGCTGCACGCCCGCAACCGGGCCCGGCCCTCCCCCGTCCCCGAGGCGGTGATCGACCGGCTGGTCGGCCGCTGGGAGCAGCCCGACCCGACCGAGGGGCACCGCGTCGACTGGATCACGACGGGCTGACCCGGCCGCCGGTCACGGGCGCCGGTCACGGGCGGCGCTGGAAGCCGCGCACCGCCACCGCCGCGGCGGTGATCCCGACGGCGGCGCTGACGGCCAGGGCGATCGCCACGCCGCCGGGCGTGGCGACGCCGAGCACCAGGTCGCGGGCCGCCTCGATCCCGTAGGTGGCGGGGTTGACCCGCACGACCGCGCGCAGCCAGCCGGGCAGGCCGCCGACCGGGACGAAGGCGTTCGAAGCGAAGATCATCGGGAAGGTCAGCAGCCCCGCGACGCTCTGCACGAGCTCGGCGTTGCGGATCCAGCAGGCGAGGGCGACGAAGATCCAGCCGAGGCAGCAGCCGACGGCCAGCGCCAGCGCGCCGGCGGCCAGGGCGCCGGCCGGGCCGCCCGGCGGGCGGAACCCGAAGACCAGGGCCGCCAGCACCAGGATCAGCAGCAGCTGGAGGCCGCCGCGGACGAGGTCGGCGAGGCTGCGCGCCAGCAGCACCGATCCGGGCCACAGGGGCATGGCGCGCAGCCGGGCGACGATGCCGTCGCGCATCTCCAGGGTGAGCCCGACGGCGGAGCCGAACGCCTGCTGCATCGCCGACGTGATCAGCAGCGCCGGGACCAGGAAGTCGACGTAGCGCACCCCGGCGGGGAAGCCGGGTGCCCGGGCGAGGCTCCCGAGCATCTGGCTGAACATCGTCAGCATCAGCAGCGGCCCCAGCATGTTCGCCACCAGCAGGCGCGGGTCGAGCAGGTAGGCGCGCAGCACCCGTGCCGTGAGCACCCACAGCTGCGTCCCGAGGCCCGCGCCGTGCCAGCGCGCCGGACCGGCCGGCGCGCCGACCGCCGTCATCGGACGGCCGCCCGGGGCGGCGCGGCCGGCTGCTGGGTCAGCGACAGGTACACGTCGTCGAGGGTCGGGGACGTCACCGACAGCTCGTAGGCGTCCGCCACGTGGACGTCCAGGACGCGCGCGACGTTCGCGAGGTCGCGGGGCCCGGCGACGGGAACGGCGAGCACGCCGCGTCCGGGGTCGTACTCGGGGCCGAGGCCCTGCTCCAGCAACGCGCGCATGACGGCAGTGACGGCGGCGGCGGAGGGCAGCCTCGCGGTGGCCACCCGCCCTCCCACGCGGGCCTTGAGCTCGGCCGGGGGGCCGGTGGCGACGATCCGGCCGGAGGCCAGCACGCAGATGGTGTCGGCGAGCCGGTCGGCCTCCTCCAGGTACTGGGTGCTGAGCACGACGGTGGTCCCTTCGCGTGCGAGGTGCTCGACGATCCGCCAGGTGGTGATCCGCGCCGCCGGGTCCAGGCCGGTGGTGGGCTCGTCGAGGAACAGGACCTCGGGGTCGCCGAGGGTGCTGGCCGCCAGGTCGAGGCGGCGCCGCATCCCGCCCGAGTAGGTGCGCACGACCCGGTCGGCGGCGGCGGTCAGGTCGAACATCTCCAGGCGTTCGGCGGCGTGCCGCCGGGCGGCGCGGGGGCCGGCGCCCAGCAGCCGGGCCACCAGCAGCAGGTTGTCCCGCCCGGAGATGCGCTCGTCCAGGGCCGCGAACTGGCCGGTCAGCGCGATCCGGCGGCGCACCTGCCGGCCCTGGCGGACGGTGTCGAACCCGGCGACGCGGGCGGTGCCGGAGGTGGGCGGGCACAGCGTCGCCAGGATGTTGACGAGGGTGGACTTGCCCGCGCCGTTGTGGCCGAGCAGGCCGAGGACCGTGCCGCGCGGCACGCTGAGCGTGACGTCCCGCAGGGCGTGCACGGCGCCGAAGCGCCTGCCGACCCCCGCGGTCTCGATGGCGAGGTCTCCCACGGCGGTCACCCCGCGTCGCGGGCCGGGGCGAGCAGCCGCTTCATGATCGCCGAGACGAGGCGGTCGTACCAGCGGGTGAACCCCCACGCGCCGAGGGCCCCGGCGGCCAGGGCGAGCGCCACCGGGACCGGGCCGCCCGGGGGCACCGGCGCGCCGAGGACGACGCCCGGCGCGGCGATGCCGAGCAGCAGCAGGTTCCGGACGAGCATCGCCTGTCCCATCACCGACCCCCTGGACCCGAAGCAGCGGCACTCGGCGAACACGCCGGTGCGGACGGCGCGCACGACGACCGCGACGAACAGGACGAGCAGGGCGGACGCCAGCGCGAACCCGACGCGGGAGGTGCCGGGCGCCAGCAGCAGCACCGCCGCCAGGCCCTCCCCGGCGACGACCGCCGCGGCCACGGGGGTGGCGGCGCGTTCGGGCAGGACCGCCAGCTGGCGGACGGAGGAGACGAAGCCGCGGAACCGGGCCCCGGCGCGGACCTTGCCGACGAACGCGACCGCGAACACGCCCAGGATCAGCGCGCGGCAGACCAGCAGGAGGTGCTCGGTCATCGGCGCTTCCGGGCGTGCGCGCGGGCGGGGACGGTCATCGTCTTGACGAACGCGCGGATCTCGTCGTGCTCGCCGACCGGTTCCCCGTCGACCTCGACCCAGGCGTGCGCGCGGAACGGCTCCATGCGCACGCCCGTGCACCAGTCCGGCCATCCGCCGCCGGCCCGGCACAGCAGCACGGTCGCCAGGGAGCGTTGCAGGCAGCCCTGCCCGGCGCACTGCACGCTCACCGTCACCACCGCCTGCCGGGCGGCCAGCGCCCGCGCGGCGGTGGCGGGGCGCGACCCCCGCC
>NZ_BCQR01000051.1 GCF_001552175.1 Actinomadura kijaniata NBRC 14229 | reverse complement strand
CCCCCCGCCGCAGCGCGGTGAGCACGGCGCGCAGGCGGCGCGGCGGCAGCAGGATCAGCAGCCGGGCGAGGCCGACCGCGACGCGGGCGGCGGCCCGGCGGCGCAGGGGGACGTGGGCGGCGGGCTCCAGCGCGACCGGTATCGTCATGGGACGATCACCTCGGCGTCGCGGAGGGACCGGACGAACGCCGCCACGTCGGCGGTGACCCGCTCGGCGGAGTCCGGGTGCCGACGGCGCAGCGTGGCCACGGCGTCCTCGACGGAGTCGCCGTCCAGCAGCATCCGCAGCACGGCCGCGCCGGTGGCGTTCAGCGTCCAGTACCGGCCGGACGCCTCGTCCAGCAGCACCATGCCCTGTTCGGTCTCGGTCAGCGTCATGTGGGGGCGTAGCGGCATCGCGTTCCTCCGGTTCACAGCGGATGGGGTCACAGCGGTCCGCCGGCGGCGACCGACCGGGCGGCCTCGACCGAGCGCAGCCAGGTCTCGCACGCGAACGTGCTGATCAGCGGGGTCAGGGCCAGCGACGAGGGCGGCAGCGCCTCCAGCACCGACCGCACCCGGGCGGCGTCGACCAGCCCGAGCCGGGCCAGCCGCATGTCCGCCCCGCACAGCTCCAGCAGCTCGGCGCGGCGGCGGCGCAGGCTGTCGTAGGCCTCCGCGCTGTACTCGGCCTTGGTGGCGCGGCCCCGGACGGCGTCGGGGAGGACGCCGCGCATGGCGGTGGTCAGCGCGGGCTTGTAGCGGTCGGGCATCGTGGTGTCCTCGATCCTGATCGCCAGGGCCGCCTCGACGACCCGGTCGTCGACGAACGGCGCGTGCCAGCGCACCCCCGAACGCGAGGTCAGGCGGTCCACCCGGCGCAGCGTGTCACCGCACAGCCGCACGTCCTGGAGCGTGGCGTGGCGGCCGCGCTGCGGGGCCAGCGGCTCGGGCCCGGCCGCGCCGGTCCGGCGCAGGAGCCGCCGCACCGCCGCGACCGCGTCGGGGGTCGCCCACGGCGGGAGTCGGTAGCCGATCCCCCAGCTGAACGACGGCGATCCCCCGGTCTCCCGTACGGGATCGGTGAGGGTGCCGGCGGACGACACCAGCCAGCTCCCGAACGAGCCGTTCTCCAGCAGCCCCCGCACGGTCGGGACGAGCCGCCAGCGGTACATGGCGCGATGGGCGCGCAGGTGGCGGATCGCGCCGACGCGGCGGGTGCGCGCCAGGGTGTGCAGGTCGAGGGGGGAGCTCATGAACAGCTCGTCGCCGCCGTGGCCGGTGAGGTGGTCGGCGGACCCGGCCGCGGCGACCTGCCGGGCCATGTGGGTCAGCCGGGAGCGGGTGCGGATCCACGCGAACGGGCCCTCGATGTCGGGGTCGGGTTCGGCCAGGTCGGCGAACCAGCTCGGCGCGGTCTCCCGGGGCAGCACGAGGTGGCGCGCGTCGGGGAGGTGGTCGGCGGCGAGACCGGCCCACACCTGGTCCTCGTCGGTGGGGTTGACCGCTTCCCAGCGGGTGGTGACGAGCCGCTCGACCACGTCGGCGGCCAGGAAGCACAGGCTGGTGGAGTCCATGCCGCCCGACAGGTCGGCGCTGAGGGTCGCGGCGCCGCGGGCGCGGACCGTGACGGCCTCGCGCAGCGCCTCCCGGACCCGGGCCGCCCCCTCCTCCAGCGGCAGGTGCGGCTCCGGGGGGCGCCACCAGCGCACGTGCCGTCCCCGTCCGGAGCGGTCGAGTTCGAGGAAGCAGCCGACCGGCACCGTCTCGACGCCCCGCCACAGCGGCCGCTCGCTGAACGGCCACGGCGGCCAGGGCGCCAGCAGACGGCAGGCGAGCAGCTCCTCGTCCAGGTCCGCGTCGTCGAGGTCCCCGACGAGCGGGATCGGCGCCGTGGCGGCGACGGTCACGCCCGCGCGCCGGGTGTGGAAGACCCGGCGCGCGGCGGAGACGGTGCCCTGGACCCGCACCTCGCCGGCGATGGAGGCCACGAGATGGAAACTGCCGGAAACGCGCGCGCACAGCGCGTCCAGGTCGCGCACCGAGCGGGCCCGGCCAACGGCCTCGCGCAGTTGCTCCGCGGTCACCGAGGCGGGGCCGAACAGCGCGACGCGGTCGTTCCCGGCAACGGCCTCCACGACGGTCTCCCCGGCCCAGTCCCCGACGATCCAGGGGCGGCCCGACCCGTGCGGGAGGGCGTTCGGGAAAGGCGTGCGGCCCGTCCGGTCCGGCGTTCGCGCCAATTCGCCGAAGACGGCCGTGGCGCCGGGCGTGTCCGGCAGGACGAAGAAGTCCACAGTTTCCGTATCCCTTGCTCAGCGCGTCGACGTGCCCGGCGCGTGGAAATGGCCTCGGTCTCGGTTTCCCGTCGGATCGTCAGCAGTACATGATGCACAGCCAGTGGGAGTCGAAACCCCAGCCGAGACGACCCAGGGTCGTCCGGGAGAAATCACCCACCTCCGTCAGCGTGGGCGGTTCGTAGAACTCGGTCGTCCGCACGGGAGACTCCTTTCTCGTTCCGGTCGATCTTCTCCTGAACAGCACTCTAAATCCTTCGTCCTTGCAGTTGTATTTCAGCAGCCGTGCACTTGACATCCGTGCGAGAAACGGCCGGACCGGCGCCGCGTCGCGGCGCCGGTCCGGCTTCGTCACGAGGTTCCGACGAACCGTCAGCAGAACATGACGCAGGTCCAGTCGGCCTCGAAGCCCCAGCTGGGACGGCCGAGGGTGACCTGGGCGAAGTCGCCCACCTCCGTCAGCGTGGGCGGTTCGTACATTTCGATCTTCCGCTCCATGAGAAACGCCTTTCAGTGTCCCGGGGAGAGTCCGGACGATTCTCCGCCTGGCTCGACTCTAGGCGCACTCCCCTTGCAGTTGCGTTTCAGCAGACCTGCACTTGGGTTTCGAGATGGACGGCGAACGGGCCGGCGCCGCGACATGCGACGTCGGCCCGCCCTGACGCGAGTCGTTGCCCGGATGTCAGCACACGAAGCATGTCCATTCGGCCTCGAATCCCGTCATCCCGCGGCCGAGGGTCAGGGAGGCGAAGTCGCCCACCTCCGTCAGCGTGGGCGGCTCGTACGCCTCGGT
The DNA here is from genome assembly GCF_001552175.1 of Actinomadura kijaniata NBRC 14229. Classification (GTDB taxonomy): domain Bacteria; phylum Actinomycetota; class Actinomycetes; order Streptosporangiales; family Streptosporangiaceae; genus Spirillospora; species Spirillospora kijaniata. The sequence continues at coordinate 12,713 of NZ_BCQR01000051.1, read as the reverse complement.
CTTCTGCTCCACGGAGACACCTTCCTCTGGGCCATGGGAGAGTCCGGACGATTCCCCACCTGACCAGAAGCCTATGCGCCCCCTCCTTGCAGTTGCGTTTCAGCTTCCCTGCACTTCCCTGGAGGCAGTGGTTCCGCGTCTGCGGACATATTGAATTCGCCCGCCCGGGAAGCAAGGATGCACAAAAGGCAAGGGAGAGGAGATCGACGTTGACCGTTCTTTCGATTCTTGACACCGCGCCGGTGTGGCGGGACTCGTCCCCGGCGCGGGCCCTGCGCGAGACGCTGCGGGCGGCGCAGGAGGCCGAGCGCATGGGCTACCACCGCTACTGGGTCGCCGAGCACCACAACGCCCCGTTCATCGCCAGCTGCGCGCCGCCGGTGCTCGTGGCGCTGATCGCGGCCGCCACGTCCCGGATCCGGGCGGGGTCCGGCGGGGTGATGCTGCCGAACCACCCGCCGCTCGTCGTCGCCGAGCAGTTCGCGACGCTGGAGGCGCTGCATCCGGGGCGCGTCGACCTCGGGGTGGGCCGTTCGCCGGGCACCGACATGGCCACCGCGCGGGCGCTGCGCCGGGTCAGCAGCCCGCCGGGCTCCGACGCCTTCCGCGAGCAGGTGCGCGAGCTCGTCGGCTACTGCTCGCCCCGGGAGGGGGACGAGATCGTCGCCGTTCCGGCCACCGACGCCCGCCCGCCGGTGTGGCTGCTCGGGTCGAGCGTCGACAACGGGCGCTTCGCCGGTGAGCTCGGGCTGCCGTTCGCCTTCGCCCACCACATCCGCCCGGAGAACGCGGTGGACGCGCTGCGCGCCTACCGGGAGGCGTTCCGCCCCTCGGCGGCCCTGGCCGAGCCGTACGCGCTCATCTCCTGCGCGGTCATCGTCGCCGACACCGACGAGCGCGCGCGATGGCTCGCCGGTCCCTCGAAGGTGGTCGTCGCCGAGTCGTTGAAGGGCACCCGGAACGCTCCGAACCCCACCCCGGAGCAGGCGGCGCGGGTGCGGTGGACGAGCGCCGAGGAGTCGGTGCTGGAGGCCCGGACCGCGCACCATCTCGTCGGCGCGCCGGACACCGTGCGCGACCGCGCCGTGCGGCTCCTCGACGACACCGGCGCCGACGAGCTGATGGTCATGACGCTGGTCCACGACCTGGACGAACGGCTGCGGTCCTACGAGCTGCTGGCCAAGACCCTGGAGGCGGAGGCCGGGAAGGCGGGATGAACCGGGACGCCTCAGGCGACGCGGGGGCCGGTGGCCCACCCGCCTCCGACGGCGCCGAGGCCGGAGGCGGGCAGCACCCCGCGGTCGTCGCGCAGGATCGCGACCTGGAGGTCGCGCAGCTCCAGGGTGGGGTCCACGCCGAACTCGTCGCGGAGCCGCGCGCTGATCCGCCCGTAGGCGTCCAGCGCCTCCACCCGGCGGCCCGACCCGTACAGCGCCAGCATGAGCTGCCGCCAGAACCGCTCGCGGAACGGGTACCGGACGGTCAGCGTCCGCAGCTCCCCCACGAGCCGTTCGTACCGCCCCAGCGCCAGTTCCACCTCCGCCCACCACTCCACCGTCCGCAGGTACTGCTCGGTCAGCCGCAGGGCCCTGCCCCGGTGCAGCGACTCGGAGGGCACGTTGGACATGGCCGGCCCCCGCCACAGCTCCAGCGCCGCCCCGAGCGCCGCCGCCTGCGCCGCCGGGTCCCCCCGGTCCCGGGCCGCGGCGGCCGTCCCGGTCAGGTCCTCGAAGCGCGGCAGGTCCAGATGGCGCGGATCGATCTCCATGACGTAGCCGCCCGACGACGTCGCCAGCAGCCCGGCGGCTCCGGGGGCCTGCCGGTCGAGCCACTGCCGCAGCCGGGAGACGCAGCTGTGCAGGGCCTCCCGGGGCCGGTCGGGCTGCCGGTCGCACCACAGATGGTCGAAGACCTCCTCGACCGGGACGACCTGGGACGCGTTGAGCACCAGCGTGGCGAGCAGGATCCGCTGGCCGCTCTTCGGCAACCGCGCGCGCCGGTCCCCGAAGTACGCCTCGAACGGCCCCAGCACCTTGAAGGTCACAGCCTGCACCTGGCCCTCCTCCGGTGAGCGTTTCATGCTTCGCTCGTGACAGCCTGCGTCCCGGCCAGGGCTTTGTCATGACGGCCGTTCGACGGTCACTCTCCGCGACGGTCACTCTCCGCACACGAACCCTTGCGCCGCGGTCAACCTCCTGGTTAACCTCGCTCCAACGCCCCCAAGTCCATCCAGATCGCAGGGTGACCACACGCTCCCATGGTCCAAAAACTCCCCCCATGCTCCGGCCCGCCCGAATGCGCCCCGGGCCGCCCCACCGCCGTCCACCACGGGAGCACACCGACCGTGACCATCACCGCGGCGACCGGCGAGGACATGAGAATCTCCCCTCTCGGGCAGCCGAAGCCCCCGGCGGTCACGATCGCCCCGGCGGCATCCGCCCAGCCCCGGGCCGACGCCGCCTGCGTCGCGGTCGTCGGGGAACGGGGGCGCGTTCGGTGGGGCCGTGGGGTGGGGCCGTTTGGGCCGGCGGTGGTCGCCGTCGGTTCGGGTATCCGCGTCGTTCCGCGCCGGCCTCATGTCTGAGTCCTCTGACGCGTCGCCGCGCGGGGGCGGTGCGTTCGGGGTGGAGGCGCGATGGCGACGCCGGTGACCGTCGCCGTCGTCGACGACCACGACGTGGTGCTGTCGGGGGTGCGCGTCTGGCTGGAGCAGGCCCCGCACCCGATCGAGGTCGTCGCCGCCGCCACGGATCTGGACGGCCTCGACCCCACCGCCGACGTGCTGATCACCGACCTGCGCGTCGGCGGTCAGCTGGTCCTCGACCGCATCGCCGACCTGGCCGCCGCGGGTTGCCACGTGGTGGTGTTCTCCCGGCACGCCGAGGCGCCCCTCGTGCGCCGCGCCGAGCAGGCGGGGGCGCTCGCCTTTGTCTGCAAGGAGTCCCGCGAGGGCCGTGCGCACCTCGTCGAGGCCGTCCTCGCGGCCGCGCGCGGCAAGCCCTACACCGCGCCCTCGCGCGCCGGAGCCACGGCCGCCCGCCGCCCCCACTTCTCGGAGCAGGAGCTGCGCACGATGCGCCTGTGGCTCGGCGGTCTCACCCGTGCGGCCGTGGCCCGTCAGATGGGCATCAGCGAGCACACCGTCAAGCAGTACCTGGAGCGCGCCCGCAGGAAGTACGCCCAGGCGGGGAGGGAGGCCCCCACGCGGATCGACCTGTACCGCGAGGCCCAGAGGGACGGCATCGTCGGCCTGTGATCCCGGCGGGTCAGGACGCGGTCCGGAAGAACTCGACCAGGATGGGCGCCAGGGCGTCGGCCTCGAACTCGTGGTTCTGCCCCTTGATCAGGACGTGCCGGACTCCGGGCACCGCCTCGCGGACGTGGTCGGCCGCGTGGTGCAGCACCTCCATGGTCTCCTCGCCCTCCATCAGCAGGACGGGAACGGTCAGGTCCGCGAACTCCCCGGGGTGCAGCAGCCCGTCCCCCAGCGCGCAGGCGTCGTAGCGCAGGGTCGGCGCGATCTCCGCCATGCGCGGCCACCACGGCTCCCGGCGGAGCTGCGGCATGGCCTCCTCCGGCGCGCCGGTCATGCGGACGAAGCGGGCCAGCGCGTCGTCCTTGCGACCCTCGGCGATCAGCTCGCGGATGTCGGCGTAGTAGTCCAGGTGGGCGCGTGACTCCTCCTCGGTCCGCCCGTACGGCGGCTCCCACAGCGCGACGCCGGCCGCCGGGACGCCGTGCGCGGCGGCCCGCCACGCCAGGATCGCCCCGGAGGACGCGCCGAACAGGCAGGCCCTTCCCCCGGCGGCCCGGACGACGGCGGCCAGGTCGTCGAACTCCTGCCGGGCGGCCCGGTCCATCGGGTCGTCCAGGGAGCCGTTGTCGCCGCTGTCGCCGCGGCCACGGCGGTCGTAGTTGTAGACGGTGAAGTGCTCCGACAGCAGGGCCGCCAGGGGGTCGTGGGCGTGCCGGTCGCACAGCGCGCCGGCCACCAGGACCACCGCCGGGCCGCTCCCGGTGCGCTCGTAGGCGATCACGGTGCCGTCGGTCGAGGTCACGGTCTCCATGGCTCCTCCTTCGTCCTGCCTCCATGGTGACCCCCGTCACTGACAGAACTCATCGCGACGGCCTCCAGCGGGCGGCCGGCGCTGCGCCGCCCCAGGACCGCCACGTCCAGGATCGAGTGGTGGGCGCGGGACGGTGGGAGCCGGTCCAGCCGGGCGGCCAGATGCGCGGCGGTGACGGGGGGTTCGCGGGCCATGGGCGGGACGCTGGGGACGTGCGGGTGGCCGCGGCCAGGGGCGGTGGCAGACTTCGCACCCGGAGGTCAGGAAGGTCGGAGGGGAAGGTCAGGCCATGGAGAGCACGGGCGGGGTCGCGGTGGTGACCGGCGCGGGGTCGGGGATCGGCGCGGCGGTCGCGGCGGCGTTGCTGGAGGACGGGTGGCGGGTCGCGCTGGCGGGGCGGCGCGCGGCGGCGCTGGAGGAGACCGCCCGGAAGGCCGGGGCGGGCGACCGCGCGCTGGTGGTGCCCGCCGACGTCACCTCGCCGGAGTCGGTGGAGGCGCTGTTCGCGGCGGTGCGGCGGTGGTGGGGGCGGCTGGACCTGCTGTTCAACAACGCCGGGAGGTTCGGCGCGGCGGCCCCGGTGGAGGAGTTCTCCCTCGACGAGTGGCGGTCGGTGGTCGACACCAACCTGACGGGGGCGTTCCTGTGCGCGCGGGAGGCGTTCCGGCTGATGAGGGAGCAGGATCCGCGGGGTGGGCGGATCATCAACAACGGGTCGCTGTCGGCGCACACGCCGCGCCCGCACGCGGTCGCCTACACCGCCACCAAGCACGCGGTGACGGGGCTGACCAAGCAGCTGTCGCTGGAGGGCCGCCGGTACCGGATCGCCTGCGGGCAGATCGACATCGGCAACGCCGCCACCGAGATGACCAGCGGGTTCGGCGGGGGCGCGCTGCAGGCCGACGGGTCGGTGCGCGCCGAGCCGGTGATGGACGTGCGGCACGTGGCGGAGGCGGTGCGGTACATGGCGGGCCTGCCGCTGGACGCCAACGCGCAGTTCCTGACGGTGATGGCGACGGCGATGCCGTCGTTCGTGGGCCGGGGCTGACCGCCGGTGCGGCGCGGACGGGGCGTCCGCGCCGCACCGGGACGGCTCAGCGTCCGCGCCGCAGCAGCGCGGCGATGAGCACCAGCAGGGCCAGGCAGACCCCGGCCAGCACCCACAGCACGGTGTGGAACGCGGCGTCGTAGGCGGCGGGGTCGGTGCCGCCGGCCAGGCTGGTGAGCAGGGCCGCGTAGAAGGCGACGGCGACGGCCTCGCTGCCCAGGCGCAGCGTGTTGAGGAAGCCCGCGGCCATGCCCGCCTTCTCGGGGGCGACCAGTTCGAGGGCCCGGCCGTCCACCAGCCCGGCGGCCAGCGCCATGCCCGCGCCGGTGACCAGCATCGGGACGGCGACGGCGGCGACCGGCACGCGCGGGCCGAACAGGGTCAGGGCCGCGTCGCCGACCACCAGGCAGACCAGGCTGGCATAGATGATCGTCAGGGCGGGGACGCCGCGCGCGACCAGCCGGGCCGCCAGCAGCGGGCACACCAGCATCGGAGCGGTGAGCAGCACCATGATCAGTCCGGCCGCGCCGCTGGAGCGGCCGCCGACGACGGTCAGGTAGCTGGGCAGGTAGGTCAGCAGGGTCACGAAGCCGAACGACCCGGCGACCGGGACCAGGCACAGGCCCAGGAAGCGGCGGTCGGCCAGCAGTCCCAGGTCGAGCATGGGGTCGTGGCGGCGGCGTTCCACGGCCGCGAACACCGCGAGCGCGGCGGCCGCCCCGGCGAACAGGGCCAGCACGCCCGCGCTGGCCCAGCCCCACTGCGAGCCCTGGACGATGGCGCAGGTCAGCAGGAACATCGCGAGCACGAACAGCGCGATGCCGGGCACGTCGATCCGGGTCGCGGCGCGGCGCCGCTCGGCGGCGGCGCGGGCCAGGGCCGGGACGAGGGCCAGCACGACGGCCAGGGCGGCGGCGTGCAGCGCGAACACCCAGCGCCAGTCCAGGGCCTGCACCAGCGCGCCCGACAGCGTCGGACCGAACGAGACGCCGAGTCCGGCGACGGTGCCGAACAGCGCGAACGCGCGGGCGCGCGCCGGCCCCTCGTACATGCCGGCCAGGATCGCGCTGCCGCAGGAGAAGATCGCCGCGCCGCCGAGCCCGGCCAGGGCGCGGGCGGCGTCCAGGGTGTGCACGCCGAGGGCCAGGGCGCTGCCGAGGGAGGCCAGCGCGTAGATCCCGGCGCCGAGGGCGAAGGCGCGGACCCGGCCGGTGATGTCGGCGAGCGAGCCCCAGGCGAGGGTGAAGCAGGCGAACGCGACGTTGAAGGCGTTCACCACCCACTGGAGGGCGGCGTCGGAGGCGTGGGTGTCGGCGCCGATGGCGGGCAGCGCCACGGCGGTGCCGGAGATCGAGCTCGGCACGACGAAGACGGCCAGCAGGACGCCGGACAGGCCGAGCGCGCGGGCCTGGGACCCGGTCCGCGGGGGCGCCGCCGGGGCGGCGTCGGTGGTTGCGGTCATGCGGGAGTGCTCCCGGGGTGAGACGACGGGGATGTGGTGGCCACCGAGAGGAGAGTGCCACTGAGTGGCAAAAGCTGTCAAAGCGCGTTCGCTTCCGAGTGGGTAAGCTGGGGGCATGACCCCGCCGGTGATCCCCGACACCAAGGACGACCTGCGCGCCCTGCCGCTGCGCGAGCGCAAGAAGGAGCGCACCCGCCGCGCGCTGACCGAGACCGCGCTGCGGATGTTCACCGAACGCGGCTACGACGCGACCACGCTCGACGAGCTGTGCGACGCGGTGGAGGTGTCCAAGCGGACGTTCTTCCGGACCTTCCCGTCCAAGGAGGCGGTCGCGCTGGCCGCCGACCAGGAGCTGTGGTCGGCGTACCTGGCCGACGTGGAGGGCATGGAGTTCGACGGGCCGGTGCTGGAGACCCTCGGGCGCGGGCTGGTGGCGACCCTGCGGCGGATGGACGCCGACTGGGAGCGCCGGTTCCTGGCCGCCCGTGAGCTGTGCGCCTCGGTGCCCGCCGTCCAGGCCCACAGCCTGGGCTACTGCAACGACACCACGCAGGCGCTCATCGCCGGGGCCGGCGCCCGGCTGGGCCTGGACGTCGGTGACGCGCGGCTGCGGATGGTGGTGGAGCTGGCCATCGCCGCCTGGCGCACCGCCGCGCTGGCCTGGACCGGGAAGGGCGGCGAGGGCGGCCGCGCCGGTCTGGTCCGCGCCGTCGAGGAGACCTTCGCCGTCGCCCCGGACGCGCCCGCGCTGTCCGCCTGACGACCTCGTTCCGGGCGTGCCGGTTCCGGGCGTGCCGGTTCCGGGCGTGCCGGTTCCGGGCGTGCCGGTTCCGGGCGTGACGGGACGTCGCAGCGGGTAGTCCTCGGATGCCGGGAGCGCCGCCGCACTGGTTCCCCACCGCACGCGGTCGGCGCTTCCCGGCCCCGCCGCCCCGCCTTAGTCCTTCGCGTGGTCCACGACGCCGGCCATCGTGAGCAGCAGCTCGGACGCGGTGATGTCGTCCAGCTCGGCGAACGTGGTCCTCGACCCGCCGGTGCCGTAGTCGTAGGCGTCGTGGTCGGCGATCCAGAGCCTCTCCAGCGTCTGCCCCTCCCAGCCCGCCGGGGACGTGGCGGGGAATCCCGGGTAGACGTCGAGGATGACCGTCAGCCCGTTCGGCGTGTCGAACCGCAGGGAGCTCTGCACGCCCCCCTCCCCGGCGAGGCCGCGGCGCCAGCCCTCGCGTTCCAGCCTCAGCAGCGCGCCGACACCGACCTGAGCGCCGGAGAAGCGCTCGATGGTGCCGCTCGCGCGCTCCTCGGCGGTGAGCGCGTCGACCGGCCTGCCGAGCTGCGGGAACGGCTGGAGGATCTCGTAGTCGGCGAACAGCCCGCTCCAGGCGGGGACGGTCTCCCCCAGCCGAAGGGGGTGCGCGACCAGGACGGAGCCGGAGCCCGGCGGGGGGAGGACCTCGTCGTCCACGTCCGCGAAGGAGCGGTCCTCCGCGACGCGGAACGCCGTGACCGCGCCGTCGTCCTCCTCGTGGAGCCAGACCAGCCGCCGCGCGAGATGGTGCACCAGCGGGTGCTCCACGAACAGCCGGCGGAAGTCCTCGGCGCTCCAGCGGCGCTGCCGCGTCATAGCCCGTTCCATCCGCCGGACCAGGTCGGAGGCGACGCCCCGGACGTCCTTCTTCAGCCCGCCGAACGCCCGGTGGGCGGCGGGCGCGAGCTCGGGGTCGTCCTTCGCCCCCGGTTTCGGCAGGGACTTGAGGAGCCTGCCCCCGTCGTCGTACACGACCGGGCGCAGCCGCTCGTCGAAGCCCACCCGGAAGGAACGCGGGCCGTAGTCGAGGACCATGCCGCCCGCGTCGTCCAGGCCGAAGTCGGGGACCATGCGGTCGGCGAGCTGCTCCAGCGTGAGGCCGCGCGCCCGCGCGACCTGGTCGAGCAGCTTGACCGCCTTGTTCTTCAGCCGCTTGGGACGGGCCTTCTCGGCGACGAGGTGCAGTTGCAGGACGGCGACGTCGGAGCCGGACGCGGCGAGCACGTCCAGGCCGTTCAGCGGCGCCCTGAGGTGGAGCTGCCCGGTGGCGGCGCGGGCCAGCGCGCCGAGGCGGCGCATGGTCTCGTCGTCCCCGGTCCAGCAGAGCTGCGCCCAGACCATCCGCGACTCCTCGCCGGCGGACCGCCCCAGTTCGAACAGCGCCCAGCCGAACCGCGCGAGGGACACCGGGTCGAGCGCGTCCAGCGCCTCCCTCAGCGGCGCGGCCGGAGCGCGCTTCGGGCTCGCCTTGCCCAGGGCCGCGAGCAGGTTCGCGGTCGCGTCCTCCGGCAGCGCCAGGCCGCTTCCCCGCATCAGGATCTGCGGAAGCAGGGCCGGCGGGGCCCACGGCGGGGCGCCCTCCTTCGCGCCCTTTCGGAGCGCCTTCGGGACGGCGGTCGCGGGGGCCTCCGGCAGTCGCGCCGCCTCGGCGGCCTCGATCGCCGCGCGCGCCGGATCGTCCGGCCCCGCCGGCCGGGCCCGCAGCCCGGGGTGGGCCCGCAGGTGCGCGGCCAGCAGGCGCGCCACCCGTTCGGAGCCCTCGGCCCGCCCGGAGAGAACGCGCAGGGCGCGTTCCGGGAAGCGCTCCATCATCGCGGTCAGGGCCTCCGGCCCGCCCTGCCGGTCGAGGTTGTCGGCCACGATGGTCAACGCCTCGTCGCCCGGCAGCAGCGAGAGCACCTGGAAGATCGCCCTGCGCGCGGAGGCGTTGAAGCCCGTCCCGTAGATGTAGTCGCGGACGTCCTCGTCGGTCTCCTCCAGCGCCGCCGCCAGGTACGGGGCGACGGCCGGTCCGATCCCCTCGGCGGCGGTGAGCAGGACCTCCAGTCCCACCCCGTGGTCGTCGAAGCGCACCCGGCCGGTCTCGCCCAGGCGCGCGAGCTGCCGGGGGGATCCGAGGGAGCACCAGAGCGGTCCCGGCACGTGGGGCTCCTGCCCGGGCCGTTCGCGGACGCATTCGTCCACCCACTCCCGCCGCGACGGGACCAGGAACGCGACCATCAGGCGCTGCCGCCGCGTGGCGCGGTGCCCGGCGAGCCGTTCGACGGCCTCGGCGTGGTCGGGCTCGTCCGCGGCCGCCAGCAGCGCGCGCATCCGCCTCCCGGCGGGTCCGGCCGCCCACGGCGGCCGCTCCCGCGACCAGCCGTCGGCCTTGAGGACGTCGTCGCCGCTCAGCCTGTCCATGTCGACGGCGAGGCCGTCCACCTCCGCGCAGGCGCAGGCCGCGAACGCGAGCCCGTGCCCGACGACCCACGCGTCGATCCAGGACTCCGGGTCCCGGGCGTCGGACACGTGCGTCGCGACGAGGGCGACGGCGGCCGCGCCGCGCGGGTCCGGATCGCCGTCCAGGTACGCCCGCGCCGCGCCCACCGCGCCGGGGTCGCTTCCCGGATGGTCCAGCAGCCGTTCGACGGAGGGGCGCGCCTCCGCCAGCCGGTCGCGCACCCGCCGGGCGGCGGACGGGTCGGGCGCCGGGGGCGGGTCCGGCATCGTCCCGCCGCGGCGCGGCAGGAGCTCTCCGCGCAGCGCCTCGGGGATGGTCAGAAGGTCTTCGCCGCCGGGCACGGGGGGATGATCATTCATGCGGGCCAAGGTTAGGGGGGCCCGCCGACAACGGCCCCGCCGCCGCACGAGCGCGATCATCCCCTCAGTCACTTTGTCGGGGTTCACCGACTTCGGCGGGAAAAGGATGGCGATCTGCGCGAGTGCGGTGTCACGATGACGCGGTGGGCGGGGACCTGTTCGAACGCGCGGTCCCGTTGGGCGCGCTGCGCGAGACGGTCGAGCGCGCCGCGTCCGGACCTTCGGGAGCGGTGGCGCTGGTCAGCGGCGAGCCCGGGATCGGCAAGACCACGCTCATCGGCGCGTTCCTGAGGGAGCTGGCCGCGCGGGGCGCGGACGGGCCCCGCGTGCTGACGGGCGCCTGCGACGACCTGCTGGCCCCGCGCGGGCTGGGGCCGTTGCGCGACGCGATGGCCGGGACCGGCGGCCCCCTGGAGGCGGCGCTGGACGGCGACGCGCCCGCCACCGAGATCCCGGCGGCCGCCGCGCGGGAGTTCGCCGGGCCCCGGCTCGACGTGCTGGTCGTGGAGGACGTGCACTGGGCCGACGACGCCACGCTGGACGTGCTGAGCTACCTGGCGCGGCGGCTGGCGTCGTTGCGGCTGGTGGTGGTGCTCACGTTCCGGGACGAGGCGCTGGACGACGCCCACCCGATGCGGGAGCTGCTGGGGGTGCTGGCCGGTGCGCCGGTGCGCCGGGTCCGCCTGGAGCCGCTGTCGGAGGCGGCGGTGGCGGGGCTGGCGGCGGGAACGCGGTGGGACGCGGCGGCGCTGCACGCGCTGACCGGCGGCAACCCGTTCTATGTGACCGAGGTGCTGGCCGCGCCGGGCCAGGAGGTCCCGGCGACGGTGACCGACGCGGTGCTGGCGCGGCTGCGGCGGCTGGACCGGCGGTGCCGCACGGCGCTGGAGCAGCTGTCGGTGGTGCCGACGCGGGTGGGGTTCCCGCTGGCCGAGGCGCTGCTGGGTGACCTGGAGGTGCTGGACGAGGCCGAACGGCGCGGGGTGCTGGAGGCGCGGGCGGGCGGGCTGGCGTTCCGGCACGAGCTGGCGCGCCGGGCGATCGAACGCGGACTGCCGGCGGTGCGGCGGCTGACGCTGAACCGGGCGGTGCTGCGGGCGCTGCGCGAGCAGGACCCGCCGGATCTGGCGCGGCTGGTCCACCACGCGGTCGAGGCGCACGACCCCGAGGCCGTGGTCCGGTACGCGCCGGAGGCCGGACGGCAGGCGGCGCGGGCCGGGTCGCGGCGGCAGGCGATCGCGCACTACGAGGCGGCGCTGCGGCACGCGCACCTGCTGCCCCGGGCCGAGCGGGCCCGGCTCACCGAGGACCACGCCTGGGAGCTGTACAACACCCACCGCTACCCCGAGGCGGTGCGGGCCGGGCGGGAGGCGGTGGCGCTGTACGAGGAGCTGGACGATCCGGTCGCGTTGGGCGAGGCCCTGGTGCGGCTGTCGCGGCACGTCTACATGACCGGCCGCACCGACCAGGCCGAGGAGGCGGTGGACCGGGCGGTGCGGGTGCTGGAGCCGACCGGGTCGGCGTCGGCGCTGGCGCACGCGAGCGTGTACCGGGGCGCGATGTACGCGCTGACCGAACGGTCGGAGGCGGCGCTGACGGTGCTGCGGCAGGCGCGGCGGCTGGCGGTGCGGGCGGGGCGGCAAGACCTGGTGGCGCTGTGCTCCAACTACCTGGGCCTGGCCGGGGCGGACGTGTACGGGGCCTCGCGCGGCATCCGGCTGCTGCGCGCCAGCCTGGCGCAGGCGCGGGCGTGCGGCCACCACGAGTACACCGCGCGCGGCTACACCAACCTCAGCGAGCTGCTGTACCGCTACGGCCGCTATGACGAGCTGGACGAGTGCGTCACCGAGGGGCTGGCGTTCGTGCGGGAACGCGGCATGCCCTCGCACGCCTACAACCTGGAGACGCACCGCTGCCTGTCGTTGACGCGCAAGGGCCGGTGGGCGGAGGCCGAGGAGGGGTTGCGGGCGCTGGTGGAGGAGAGCCGCGATCCGGGGATGCTGTACGTCTACAGCGTTCCGCCGTACGCGCGGCTGCTGGCGCGGCGCGGCGACGAGCGGGCGGCGTCGCTGCTGGCGCAGGCGTGGGAGCGGGCCAGGCGGCAGCGGTCGCTGCTGGGGATCGCCTACGCGGGCATCGCGTACGTGGAGTGGGCGTGGCTGAACGGCCGTCCCGAGCTGGCGGCGGAGGTCGGCGCGGTGGTGGCGCGGCGCACCGAGCGGCCCGGGGAGGCCCCGTTGCGCGGTGAGCTGCTGCGGTACCTGCGGCGCGCGGGACTGGAGGCGCGGCCGTTCGCCGGGTGCCCGGAGGAGTACGCGGCGGGGCTGCGCGGCGACTGGCAGGCGGCGGTGGCCGCGTGGGAGCGGATCGGCGACCCCTACGAGCGGGCGCTGGAGCTGGCCGAGTCGGGGCGGGCGGCGGGGCGGCAGGCGGTGCGGGAGCTGGAACGGCTGGGCGCGGTGGCGGCGGCCGCGGTGGTGCGGGCCCGGTGGGGCGACGTCGCGCCGGGCGGGACCGCGCCGGGGGCCC
>NZ_BCQR01000050.1 GCF_001552175.1 Actinomadura kijaniata NBRC 14229 | reverse complement strand
GCGGGCCCCGGCGCGGGTGACGGCGCGGGTGACGGCGCGAACCCCGGTGCGGGCGACGGCCTCGGCGGCGTCGTGGCGCTCACCGCGCTGGCGGCGTCGCTGGCGCGGCGGCCCCCGGCGGGCCTGCGGGTGATCCTGTTCTCGGCCGGATCGGAGGGGGCGCGCGGCTTCGCGCGCAGGCACTTCCCGAACCTGGCACGCGACTCCACCTGGTTCCTCGCCCTCGGCGCCGTGGGCGAGGGCGGCCTGGCGCTGCTGGACGCCGACGGCGCGTTCCGGCGGGAGCGCTACGACCCCGACTTCGGCGACCTGGTCGCGCGGTGCGCCCTGGAGCAGGGCATCGCGGTGGAGCGCGGGCGGCGGGCGCGGGCCGGGGCCGACGGAGCGGTGCCGCTGCGGCACGGATACCGGACGGCGTGCCTGGTCTCGACGGACGAGGGCGAACGCGTCCCGCGCCGCCGGGCCGAGCGCGTGGACTACAGGTGCGTGGCCGACGCCGCGCGGCTCACCGAGGCCGTGGCCCGCGCCCTGGCGGCCTGCCGGGGGATCTAGCGCCCGTTTCGAAGCGGACCCGGCCACGCACGCGAGCGCGTCACCTGGCCTGCGGGCTCGAAGCCGGAGGCGAGGCGCAGGTCAGATCGCGAAGCGATGTCGCGCTCACCAAGACTTGGTGAGCGCGAGCCCCCAGAGTGAGCGCCGTGGGCCAGGGCTTTGAAACACGACCTAACGGGCGGTGCGCCGCCAGGCGGGGCGGCGGGCGGAGTCGCCGCGTTCCAGCAGGTACGTCAGCCGCCACGCCGCCGAACGCACCAGCTCGTCATAGCGGACCCGGCGGTTCCTGGGTGCGGCGGCGCGCTGCTGGAGGATCTCGGCGAGCTCCTCGGCGACCTCGCCCATCACGCGGTGGCGGCTGCCGAACGCGTACAGGTCGCCGTGGACCTCCTCGACCAGTTCGTCGTCGACGCGCGCGGTCAGGGGGCGCAGCCGGGCCAGCAGGGCGGCGTCGCGGGCCGCGTTCACCGACGCCCGGCGGGTGGTGTCGGGCGACCCGACCACCGCGCGGATCTTCGCGAAGGCCAGGCTCCGCTCGGACGCGGAGGTGTTGGGATGCTCCGCCAGGTCCAGCAGGCGCCGCAACGTCTCCTGCGTCTTCTCGTCGAACATGCGTCGCAGACTACGGCCTCCCCCGTGGCGCCCGGCCATGGTGGACCAGGTAAATCATCCGCTCCGCCTCGAACACGCGCCCGGAGACGCTCGTCACAACCTGGTCACAGGGGTTGCCGAGCGGAGGAAGGACGGCCAGGGCAGTGGCCCTCGACGATCGGCGTATGGAGGCGCACGGCGGACGTCACGAGCCGCGGGACGCCGGGGCGGGACCGCGGCGGCATCCCTACGAGACGCCACTGTTCTGCATCGCCTCGCTGTTCACGGTGGGGCTGCTGGTGGCCGCCCTCGTCGCGATCGGGTACACGTTCGACGAGGAGGACGACTTCTACCTCGACGCGGCGTTGCTGTTCGCGACGATCCCGCTGGTGGTGTTCTTCAAGGGCGGTCTGGCGCACGCCCGGCAGCGACTGCAGTCGGTGCAGATCACCGCCACGCAGTTCCCCGAGGCCCACGCGGTCGTCGTGGAGGCCGCCCGCCGCTTCGGCCTCAAGCGGGTGCCCGACGCCTACGTGATGCTCGGCGAGGGGAAGCTGTCCTCGCTCGCCGGTCACCACCGCGGCCGCCACTACATCGTCATCACCAGCACCCTGTTCGAGGTCGGCGGCCGGGCCCGTCACCCCGAGGCGCTGCGGTTCGTGATCGGCTGCGAGGTCGGGCGCCTGGCCTCCCGCCACGCCTCCTACTGGCGTTCGGTCGTCGGCATGACGGTCTCACACCTGCCGGTGCTCGGACCGGCCTGGTCACGGGCCCAGGAGTACACCGCCGACAACTACGGCCACGCGCTGTGCCCCGAGGGCGGCCCGGCGGCGATGCGGCTGTTCGGGGCCGGTCAGCAACTGCTCGGCAAGGTCGACTTCGACGCCCTGTGCGAACGGGCCTCCACCGAACGGGGCCTTTTCCCCTGGCTGGTCAACCTCCGGTCCCACCGCCCGTTGCTGACCTGGCGTTCGGCGGCGTTGCGGGACCGCACCCGGCCCGGCCGCCTGCTCTTCCGCCCCCGCCCCGCGCCCCCTCGGCGACGGTCTCCATGAGACCCGTACCCGGCATGGGCCGCCGCGTGCCGGGTGTGGCCACCTCGTCCTTCCGAACCTCGCGCGCCCCCGAGGCGTCCACTCAGGCACGCCCTCTACCGGGGAGCCGTCATGACCAGTGCGCACCGCCACCGGAGGCGTTTCCTGCTCGGCCTGCCGCCGCTCGCCGGCGTCCTGCTCATCCTGCTCGGGTTCGTGCTGGGCCCGCCCGCCGGGCAATGGGCGCGGGAACGGGCGGCCGGGATCGGCACCCCGGTCGGTCCCGGGGAGCCCATCACCCTGGTCCGCGACGACGATCGTTTCGCGCCCAGGCGTGCGGTCTACCGCCACAGCCCGCCGGGCGGGCCGGCCACCGGCGGCTGCCAGGACCTGGAAAGCCCCGGGGGACGGCCTTACCGCACGAGCGCGGGCTGGGAACACGTCGGGACGTCGCTGTCCGACAGCGTCACCGTGCGTTGCCAGGGGCCGCCCGGAACGCGGTTCGCGGCGGGCAACGTCACCACCGAGGTCGACGCGGCCGGTCTGCGCTACGTGGTGACCGGTTTCTTCCTGCTGATGGCCTTCCTCGTCCTCGCCGTCAGCGCGCTGGCGTTCTTCCTCGTCAGGCGCCGCCCACCGGCTTCCGTGACCGCGTCACCGTAAGTCACCGCGCCCCTCAGGAACGGCCCGGGGGCGTGAACTCGTACAGGTCCAGGATCGCGGGCGGCTCGGCGACGCCGGGGCCGCCCGCGCGCACCCACTCGGCGATGTCGTGGGCCGCCCCGTCGTCGTTGACCAGGCCGAGCCAGACCGGCCTGGCCCCGGCGGCGCGGGCCGCCGAGGACGGGTGGACGACGATGACGTTGGCGCGCTCGCACACGTCCAGGCAGTCCGCCACCCGGACGGGCGCGGCCCGCCGGAGCACGGCGAGCTGCTCCTCGTGGTCGACGGTCCTGATCTTGCGGCCGCCGCAGCAGCAGTCGCGGCAGACCGTGATGCGGCACGGCGTTCCCGTTGATTTGATCATTTCACCGCAAAGGGTGACACATCACCGGGTGCGCAGCGCCGCCGCCTCCGCCGCGAGCGCCCGGATCCGGTCCCAGTCGCCGTTCTTGACCGCGTCGGCGGGGGTGAGCCAGGAGCCGCCGACGCAGCCGACGTTCGGCAGCGCCAGGTAGTCCGGCGCGGTGGCCGGGGTGATCCCGCCGGTCGGGCAGAACCGGACCCCCGGCAGCGGCCCGCCGAGGGACTTCAGGTAGGCGGTGCCGCCCGCGGCCTCGGCCGGGAAGAACTTCTGCGCCGTGATCCCGTGCTCCAGCAGTGCCATCGCCTCCGACGCCGAGGAGACGCCCGGCAGGAACGGCAGCCCGGTCGCGGTCATCGCCTCACGCAGCGCCGGGGTGCAGCCGGGGCTGACCAGGAAGCGCGAGCCCGCGGCGGCCGCGTCGGCGGCGTCCCGCGGCCGCACGATCGTGCCCGCGCCGACGACCGCGTCCGGGACCCGCGCGGCGATCCGCTCGATCGCCGCCAGGGCGGCCGGGGTGCGCAGGGTGACCTCGATGACCGGCAGGCCGCCCGCGACCAGGGCGGCGGCCAGCGGAACGGCGGCGTCGGCGTCGTCGATCACCACGACGGGGACGACGGGCGCCAGGTCCAGCAGCGCGTCGGCGGTCAGGTCGGCGGTCATGCGGCCTCCAGGGCGGTCAGGCTCTGTTCGAGCCGGGCGGCGGCGCCGGCGAACGCCGGGCACGGGTGGACGATCAGAGCGGTGGGGATCGCCCGCAGGTAGTCGACGACGGGCGGCTTGTCCTCGAACCGCGCCCGGAACGCGCTGCCGCGCAGCACGTCCACGACGCGCGGCAGGATACCGCCGCCCAGGTAGACGCCGCCGCGCGCGCCGAAGGTGAGGGCGACGTTCCCGGCGTAGGAGCCGAGCAGCGCGCAGAACGTCTCCAGCGTCTCGGCGCACACCGGGTCGTCGCGGCGGTCGACGATCTCGGCGGCGGTCGGCGGGGCCGTCCGCACGCCGTGGATCATCGACAGGAAGCGGTGCAGCCGGACCAGGCCGTCGCCCGACAGCAGGTACTCGGCGGAGGCGGTGCCGCGTTCGGCGCGCAGCAGCCGCATGACCTCGACCTCGCGTTCGGTCACGGCGGGGATGTCGACGTGGCCGCCCTCGCCGGGCAGCGGCACCGGGCCGGCCGGGGTCGGGACCAGGCCCGCCGTGCCGAGGCCGGTGCCGGGGCCGAGGACGGCGAGCGTTCCGGCGCCGGTGGGCGGCGGACCCCCGACCGGGATCAGGTCGTCCGGGCCGAGGGAGGGCAGCGCGCGGGCGAGGGCCTCGAAGTCGTTGACGACCTCCAGGTGGGGCAGGCCGAGCCGGGCGCGGACGCGTTCGGCGGTGTCGGCGGGCCAGCCCGCGTTGGTGAGGCGGAAGCCGCCGCCGCCGACCGGCCCGGCGACGGCCAGGCAGGCGGCCTCGACGCGTTCGGCCGGGGCGTGCCCGGCCAGGTAGGCGGCCACCGCGGCGGCGAGGTCGGGGTGGCCGCGGGTGGGCAGCGACGCCCGGTGGTGCGGCGCCCCGCCCGGCCCGTCGACCAGCGCGAACCGGGCGTTGGTGCCGCCGATGTCGGCGACCAGCCAGGCCATCAGAACACCCCCGCGCCGCGCTCGGCCGGGCCGACGGCCTGGCGGAAGGCGGAGAACAGCTCGCGGCCGGTGCCCGACCACGCCTCGCCGTCGGGCGCGCCCCCGGCGGGCTCCCGCGCGGCGAACGCGTCGTCGGGCACCAGCACCTCCAGCAGCCCCTTGTCGGCGTCGAGGCGGACCACGTCGCCGTCGCGCACGCGGGCGAGGGGCCCGCCCGCGGCGGCCTCCGGCGACACGTGGATGGCGGCGGGCACCGCGCCCGACGCGCCCGACATGCGGCCGTCGGTGACCAGCGCGACCTTGTGGCCGCGGTCCTGCAGGACCGACAGGGGCGGGGTCAGGCGGTGCAGCTCGGGCATGCCGTTGGCGCGCGGGCCCTGGTAGCGGACGACGGCGACGACGTCGCGGTCCAGCTCACCGGCCTTGAACGCCGCCTGGAGCTGCTCCTGCGACTCGAACACCCGGGCCGGGGCCTCGACCACCCGGTCCTCGGGCCGGACGGCCGACACCTTGACGACGGCGCGGCCGAGGTTCCCGGCGACGGTGTGCAGGCCGCCGTGCTCGTCGAACGGCTCGGCGACCGGGCGCAGGACGCCGGGGTCGCCGGACTCCCGCGGGGCGGGCCGCCACACGAGCGCGCCGTCCTCCAGCGCGGGGGCGTTGCGGTACTCCGCCAGCGACGCGCCGCCGACGGTGCGGGCGTCGGCGTGCAGCAGGCCCGCGTCCAGCAGCTCCCCGATGAGGAACGCGGTGCCCCCGGCGGCGTGGAAGTGGTTCACGTCGGCGGTGCCGTTGGGGTACAGCCGCGTCAGCGTGGGCGTGACCTTCGACAGCTCGTCGAAGTCGTCCCAGGCCAGCTCGATGCCCGCGGCGCTCGCCATGGCGACCAGGTGCAGGGTGTGGTTGGTGGAGCCGCCGGTGGCCAGCAGGGCGACGACGCCGTTGACGAACGCGCGCTCGTCCAGCATCTCGCCGATCGGCGTGTAGTGGTCGCCGAGGGCGGTCAGCTCCAGCACCCGGCGTCCGGCGGCGTCGGTGAGGGCGTCGCGCAGCCCGGTGCCGGGCGGGACGAAGCTCGCGCCGGGCAGGTGCAGGCCCATGACCTCCATGAGCATCTGGTTGGAGTTGGCGGTGCCGTAGAAGGTGCAGGTGCCCGGCGAGTGGTAGGAGGCGGCCTCGGCCTCCAGCAGCTCGTCGCGGCCGATCTCCCCGGCGGCGAACCGCTTGCGGATCCGGGCCTTCTCGGCGTTGGGCAGCCCGGAGGCCATCGGCCCGGCCGGGACCAGGATCGTCGGCAGGTGCCCGAACGACAGCGCGCCGATCACCAGCCCCGGAACGATCTTGTCGCAGACGCCCAGCAGCAGCGCGCCGTCGAACATGTCGTGCGACAGCGCCACGGCCGTCGCCATGGCCACCACGTCCCGGCTGAACAGCGACAGCTCCATGCCCGCGCGGCCCTGGGTGATGCCGTCGCACATGGCGGGCACGCCCCCGGCGAACTGCGCGGTGCCGCCCGCCTTGGCGATGGCGGCCTTGAGCCGGTCGGGGTAGTCCTTCAGCGGCTGGTGGGCCGAGAGCATGTCGTTGTAGGACGACACGATGGCGACGTTCGGCGTGACGTCGCCGCGCAGCCGCAGCTTCTCCAGCGGCCCGCAGGCCGCGAACCCGTGCGCCAGGTTGGCGCAGCCGAGCGCGCCGCGGGCGGGTCCGGCCGCCCGCGCCTCCCGGATCCGCCGCAGATAGGCGGCGCGGCGGTCCGCGCTGCGCGCGGCGATGCGCTCGGTCACCTGGACCAGGACGGGGTGGGCGTGGGCCATCAGACGCTCCAGAGCAGGGGACGACGACAGAGCGGCAAACTACCCCGACATCGGCAATAGCGACAAGCCTACTTATGAACTTCACATGACAAAAGTCCCTCGCTTCGGCCAAATAGACATACCCAAACATCCCATGATTGACTGGCCGGATGCCCCGCCCGCCCGGCCGTCGCCCCTCCACCAGCGGAGACGTGCTGCGTCTCGTCCGGGAGGAGGGCGTCGCCACCCGCGCCGAGCTGGGCCGCCTCACCGGACTGTCCCGGCCGGCCGTCGCGAGCCGCGTCACCGAGCTGATCGACCACGGGCTGCTGGTGGAGCGCGCCGACGGCCCCTCCACCGGCGGCCGCCCGCCCGCGCGCCTGGAGTTCAACGCCGCCGGGGGCACCGTCCTGGTCGCCAACCTCGGCCAGTCCCGGGGCCAGCTGGCGGTCTGCAACCTGTCCGGCTCGATCCTCGCCCAGACCGACGCCGACCTGCCCTCCACCGAGCCCGCGCGGGTCCTGCCCCGGCTGCTGAACCAGTGGGACGACCTGCTGGGCAAGCTGGAGAAGCCCGCCTCCTCGGTGCGCGGCGTGGGCCTCGGCGTCCCCGACCCGATCGACCACACCACGGCGACCTGGAACGAGACCCCGATCCGCCCGGTGATCGCCGACCGCTTCGCCGCCCCCACCTACCTGGACAACGAGGTCAACGCCGCCGCCCTCGGCGAGCACCACCGGCTGCCGGACGTGGACGACCTGCTGTTCATCAAGGTCTCCACGGGCATCGGCGCGGGCATCATCTCCGGCGGCCGGATCCAGCGCGGCGCCCTGGGCGCGGCCGGCGAGATCGGGCACATCCCGGTCCGCGACGGAGGCGGCGTCCCGTGCCGGTGCGGGAACCTCGACTGCGTGGAGGCGGTCGCCGGCGGCGCGGCGCTGCTGGCCCGCTCCCCCGCCGGCGACCTGGCGGGCCTGGCGGCGCTGGCCCACGAGGGCGACGCGGCGACGGTGGCGCTGGTCCGCACGGCGGGCCGCCAGATCGGCGAGGTCATCGCCACGGCTGTCAACCTCCTCAACCCCGCCGTGGTGGTCCTGGGCGGCGACCTGACCGGCGCCTACGACCCGCTGATCGCGGGCGTCCGCGAGGTGGTCTACCAACGCGCCACGGCACGGGCCTCCAGCAGCCTGCGCATCGAACCGAGCCGCCTCGGCGACGAGGCGGGCCTGATCGGCTGCGCCGCGATGGTCCTGGACCACATCCTCTCCCCCGAGGCGATCGACGCCTCCCTGACGTCCCGGACCTGAGGGAGCGCCCGCGCGGCACTCGTCCAGCGCACCAGACGGGCGTGGACGACGAGTTTGTCGGTGTAGGGGAGGTCGCCGTAGACGCGCCGGGTGGGGAAGGCGTTCCTGGTGGCGCGTTCGGTGCCGTTCACCTCGAACAGCGCGGTGCTCCCGTCGACACGCGCCACCTCCACCCGCGCGCCCCGGCGCGGTTCCCGGAGCCGGGAGAAGACGACCGGGCTGACCCAGCGCCGGGGCGGGCGTGCCGTCGGCGTCCAGCCCCTCGGCGGTGACCGGCGCGTTCACCTCGGTGGTCGGGATGCGGAGCCGGGTCGGCGTCGGCGCGGCCCGCTTCACCGGCCGCTCGCCAGGGCCCACACGCCGAGGACGGCGCCCACCATGAGCAGCAGGAGCGAGAGCGTCCGCAGCACTTCCGCCCGGTCAGCCCCGCGCATCGCCCGCGCCCCGGCGACGCCGGTACAGGGCGGACGCGCCGAGGCCCGCCGCGCCCCAGGACGGCCAGGGCCCCGCCGCCCTCCAGCAGCGGCGCGGTGTCGTCGTCGGCGGTTCCGCCACCGCCGGTCCGGGCCCCGCCAGGGTCGCCGCCTTGGTGAACGCACGGACGCGCATCCCGAATCTCCCTTTCGGTCACGTTCACGAGAACCGCCAGATCAAGGGATATCCGTTATGTCGGTATGCGCTCGCCGCCGGACGGCGCTTTTGGCGACTCCTTTGCGCGCCCCGTCGCAACGCATGACGCTCGGCTCCGTTGCGGCCCGCCGCGCGTTGTTGGGGATCGTTTTGCCGCCCCATCGCGAACCCTTCACTCGCGACTCCCGGAAAGTCAGCCGACGGTCGGGGTGGAGTTTCCTCTACCCCCTCCGGTGGGCCTGCACCGCCCCGGAAGGGCAACGCAACCTCCCTGACCAGAGGGCCTTTTGCGACCAAGGTGGTTTTTAACGCCGCTTTGCGAGCAAGCAGTGGCCAGGGAGGGTGCATGACGGGCGATGTCGTACAGATGGGGCGTAGGCGGGCTTTTCCCGCGAAGGCACGGTCGTTCGTCACCGAACTCGCGTTGATGCTGACGCTGTTCGCCGTCTACAAGGCCGGGCGCGTTCTGATCGACCAGAACGTCGCTGCGGCCATGGCGAACGCGCTGCACATCTGGGATCTGGAACGCGCGCTTTTCCTGCCCGACGAAAGCGCTCTGCAACGGTGGGTCCTGGAGTGGGAACCGGCGGCGTTCCTGGCGAACCTGTATTACGTGGGCGTCCATTTCCCCGGTACCGCACTGCTGCTGGTGTGGCTGTTCGTGCGGCACCGGGACGCCTACCGGCGGGTGCGGACCGAACTGGTGCTGCTGACCGCCGCCGGGATGGCCGTGCACATGGCGTTCCCGCTGGCCCCGCCCCGGCTGGCGGGGTTCGGGACGGTCGACACGATGCTGGCGGTCGGGCCGTCGGCCTATCCGGCCGCCGCCGACGGGATCGCCAACCAGTACGCCGCCATGCCGTCCCTGCACGTCGGGTGGGCGCTGCTGGTGGCGGTGGCGGTGGTGCGGACGGCGCGCGGCCGGTGGCGGTGGGTCGTCGCGGCGCACGCGCCGGTCACCGTCCTGGTGGTCGTGGTCACCGCCAACCACTACTGGCTGGACGGCCTGGTGGCGGCCGCGCTGCTGCTCGGCGCGATCGCGGCCACGAACGGCCTCGCCCGCCTGCGGGCGCCCGTCCGCCCGGCGGCGCCTCCGGCGAGGATCGCTCGTCCCGCCCGGGACGGTGGCGTCCCCTCGGCGGCCTGACGGCCGCTTGGCCTGCTTTTTCCTCGCGCGCCGACATGACCGCACGCGTCTCGGGCAGGGACGGCCGTATGGCTGAGGTACAGGCACCCATCTCCGGAAACGACTACGACCGCGTCGCGATCATCACCGGGGCCGACTCCGGGATCGGCCGCGCTTCGGCCGCGGCGCTGGCGGCGCGCGGGTTCGACATCGGTCTGACCTACCGCGGCGACGAGAAGGGCGCGCGGGAGACCGCCGAGGAGGTCGCCGCGCATGGACAGCGGGCCGCCGTGCGGCAGCACGACCTCACCGACCCGGTCGCCGCGTCGGCGGTGGTGGACGAGCTGGCCGACGAGCTCGGCGGGGTCGGCGTCCTCGTCAACAACGCCGGGACCGGCAGCGCCACCCACCTGCTCGACATGGACTTCGACGAGTGGCGCTCGGTGCTGTCGGTCGACCTGGACGGCGCGTTCCTGTGCGCCCAGCGGGCCGCGCGGCGGATGCGCGACCGGGGCGCGGGCGGCCGGATCATCAACATCACCAGCGTGCACGAGGAGTTCCCGCGCGTCGGGTCCGGGCCGTACTGCGCCGCCAAGGGCGGGCTGAAGATGCTGGCCCGCACCCTGGCGCTGGAGCTGTCGCGGTACGGCATCACGGTCAACACGATCGCGCCCGGCGAGATCGCCACCCCGATGACCGGCCAGGACGACGAGCCGCCGCGCCCGGGCAGCCGCCCCGGCTACCCGGTCGACCGCCCCGGCGACGCGCGGGAGGTCGCGGCGGCGGTGGCGTTCCTGGCCGACCCGTCCGCGTCCTACATCACCGGGGCGTCCCTGTTCGTGGACGGCGGCCTGACCCAGATGGGCCCGCAGGCGGCCCCGCTCCTGAACTCCCCCGACTGGCGCCAGGGCTGACGTCAGGTCGCGGTGCCCGCCAGGCGGGTGCGGATGACCAGGGTGTTCAGGGCCGGGTGGGCCGTGGTGCGGTCGGGGAGGTGGGAGCGGTCGCGTTCCTCCTCCAGGCGGGCGGTCAGTGACGCGTGGTCGCGTTCGGCGCGGGCGCGGTCCAGGGTCGCCGGGGGCTCGCCGTGCTCGGCGTGGATCTTCGCCTCGATCAGGTCGGGCAGGTAGCCGGGGCCGTACTCGGCCGCCAGGCGCGGCAGGTCCGTCTCCACCTCGCCCGAGCGCATCAGGTGGATGCCCGTCAGGAGGGTGCGGAACGTGTACAGGAGCGGCTTGAGCCGGCCGTCCTTCTCGTACTGCCGCCACTGGCCCCGGCTGAAACCGAGGTAGTGGTGGGCGTGCTGGCGGCAGACCAGGGCCGGGACGTGCGACAGCAGCTCCTCGTGCAGCGGCGAGGTCTCCACCACCAGCGGGGAGACGAGCTGCTCCAGCACCTCGCCGCTGCGCTTGAGCAGCAGGTTGCAGAACTTCGCTAGGTCGTGGGTCACCACGTCGGCCTCCACTCCGCGGTGGTCCCACATGCGCGAGACCGTCTCGCCGCCACCCTCCAGGCCGACGACCCGCTCCAGCGGCAGCAGGTGCAGGCCGCGCAGGTCGATGTCGGAGTCGCGGGAGGGGAAGCCGTACAGGTGCGCGCCGCTGACGGTGACGAACGCGCGCGGGTAGGGGTGCCAGTCGCGCACCTCGGTGAGCAGGTCCTCGGGGAGGTTCACCAGTCCACGCTCCTTCGGCGAACGGAGTGGAGGAGGTCCTCGACGCGGGCCCGGTCGGGCTCGGGCGGGAGCGTGCTGCGGGCCAGGGCCGCGTCCATGTCGTCGGTCAGCGCCGCGCGCCAGGCCTCGATCTCCGGCCACGGCACCTCGCCGCGCCGGACCGCCAGCAGGCGTTCGCGCAGGTCGCCGACGTGGACGAGGGGCTCGCCGCGCTCCATCAGATGGCGGCCGCTGATCAGCAGGCGGAGCATGTGCATGACGTGCTTCCAGCGCGGCTCGCCCTGGTTGCGCAGGTCGCCCTCCAGCTTGCGGAACTGGCTCTCGGCGTAGCGCAGGAACGTGCGGTGCGCGTGCCGGGACGGGAACGCGTCGCGCAGCGCGAGGAGTTCGTCGCCGATCGGCGTCCTCGTCTCCACCAGCGGGGACCACAGGCATTCCAGGACCGTCGGGTTCGAGCCGAGCGCCAGCTCGCAGAAGCGCTCCAGCTCCCAGGAGAACTGCTCGTCGGCGGGGCCGTCGACGTGCGTCGGGGGTTTGTCGAAGCGCCAGTACAGCGGGGCGGGCGCGACGAAGACGCCGCGGCGGTCCACGTCGCTGCCGGCGGTGTCCAGGCCGTAGGCGCGCGAGCCGACCACGACCGACAGCACCGTGTGGTCGCGGACCAGCGCGTGGGCGTTCTGCATGGCCCTCAGGGTGACGGATCACCCCAGGCCGGGCCAACCGGTTAACCCGGGCGCATCGGTAACCGGTTACGAACAGGACACGAACTTGCTGAAAGTTTCTGCAAGCTGTTTACCACCCTGCAACGCGTTGCTAACGTCACGCCCCAACCACCCCAAACCCGGACATGCGGAACGGGACCCCCGACCTGTTCCGTCAAGGAGGAACGATGCGGCGTACCCCCCTGGTCGGTCTCGTCACCGGCCTCGCGCTCGCGCTCGCCGCCTGCGGCGGAGGCGGCTCCGCCGACAAGCCCGTCACGTCCGTGGACCCGGCGACGGTCAGCGGCACGGTCACCTACTGGGACACCTCGGACGCCGCGGTCGAGGGCCCGGTGTTCAAGGAGCTCATCAAGGACTTCGAGAGCAAGCACCCCAAGGTCAAGGTCAACTACGTCAACGTCCCGTTCGGCGAGGCGCAGAACAAGTTCAAGACCGCCGCCCAGGGGGGGTCGGGCACCCCCGACGTGCTGCGTGCCGACGTCGGCTGGGTCACCGAGTTCGCGTCCCTGGGCTACCTCGCCCCGCTGGACGGCACCTACGCCCTGGACAAGCCCGAGGACCTCCTGCCCACCCCGGCGGGCAGCACCAAGTTCAACGGCAAGACCTTCGCGGTGCCGCAGACCACCGACTCGCTCGGGCTGCTCTACAACAAGGAGCTGCTGAAGAAGGCCGGGCACGAGGCGCCGCCCAAGACGATCGCCGAGCTCAAGCAGTTCGCGCTGGACGTCAAGGACAAGACCGGCAAGACCGGGCTGACCCTGAACGTGGACGGGTTCTTCGTGCTGCCGTTCCTGTACGGCGAGGGCGGCGACCTGGTCGACGCCGCCAACAAGAAGATCACCGTCAACTCGCCGCAGAGCGTGGCCGGGCTGAAGGTCATCTCCGACCTGATCTCCTCGGGGGCCGCCGCCAAGCCCGCCATCGCCGACAGCTACCTGGCGGCGATGACGGCCTTCAAGGAGGGCCGCACCGCGATGATCTACAACGGCCCGTGGTCGACGACCGACGCGCTGAAGGGCTCGGCGTTCAAGAACAAGGAGAACCTGGGCGTCGCCCCCGTCCCGGCCGGGTCGGTCAAGGCCGCCTCCCCCACCGGCGGCCACGACTACACCGTCTACGCCGGCTCCAAGAACCTCGCCGCCTCCTACGCGTTCGTGCGCTTCATGTCCTCCACCGACAGCCAGTCCAAGGTCGCGGCCAGGCTCGGCCTGCTGCCGACCCGCACCTCCGCCTACGCCCGGCCCGAGGTGCAGGGCAACGAGCTGGTGAAGACCTGGAAGCCGATCGTCGACACCGGCGCGCCGCGCGCCTGGATCCCCGAGGGCGGGCAGCTGTTCGAGCCGCTCGTGCAGGCCTACCAGGGCATGGCCACCGGCAAGCTCGACGCCGCCGGGGTCGGCCGGACCGTCGACGGCAAGTACCGCGAGATCCTCAAGGGCTGGAACTGATGACGACCGGCACCCGCCGCGACGCGCCCGGCCTGGCCGCGGACCGCACGGTCCGCGGCCGGCGCCGGGCCGCCGGCCCGTTCGCCGGACGCTGGTCGGCGCACTGGTACGCGTGGGCGATGGTGGCCCCGGTCCTCCTGGTGATGGGGGTCCTGATCGGCTACCCGCTGCTGCGCGGCGTCTACCTGTCCCTCACCGACGCCACCGAGGCCAACGTCGGCCGCACGATCGGCATGAACACGATCCCGGCCACCTACCGGTTCGTCGGCCTGGACAACTACGTCCAGATCTTCTCCGACTCCGAGTTCTGGCTGCGGCTGGGCTGGACCTTCCTGTGGACGGTCGCCTCCGTCACGCTCACCGTGGGCCTCGGCCTCGGGCTGGCGATGCTGCTCAACCGGCGGCTGCGGTTCCGCGGCCTGTACCGGGTGATCCTCATCCTGCCCTGGGCCGCCCCGGCGTTCGTGTCCACCTTCATCTGGCGCTATGTGCTCAACAACGACTTCGGCCTGGCCAACGGCATGCTGCGCGCCGCCGGGCTGCCCACGGTGGAGTGGCTGGACGACCCGACGATGGCCAAGGTGTCGGTGATCCTCGTCAACGTCTGGCTGGGCATCGCCTTCAACATGGTCGCGCTGCTGGGCGGCCTCCAGTCCGTGCCCCGCGAGCTGTACGAGGCGGCCCGGGTCGACGGCGCCTCCGCCTGGCAGCAGTTCCGCAACATCACGCTGCCGATGCTGCGGCCGGTCAGCCGGACGGTGATCCTGCTCGGCACCATCTGGTCGTTCAACCAGTTCCCGGTCATCTTCCTGCTGACCCGGGGCGGCCCCAACGGCGCGACCGAGATCCTGGTGACGGCCGCCTACCGGGACGCGTTCATGGGGCTGCGCGACTACAGCGGCTCGGCCGCCAACGGCATGGTCATCCTCGTCCTGCTGGTCGTGATGGCCAGCCTGTACCTGCGGTCACTGCGCAAGCAAGGGGAGGTCTGGTGATGGCGCGCTCGCACACCGGGGAGGCCAGGCGCGGCCTGGGGGCCTCGATCGCCCTGCACGGCACGCTGGTCGCCGCCAGCGCGTTCGCGCTGATCCCGCTGCTGTGGCTGGTGCTGACCTCGCTCAAGCCCAAGGACGCCTGGATCTCCAGCGACGTGCGGTTCTTCGACGACCCCACGCTGGCGAACTACGAGTACGTGCTGACCGAGACGTCCTTCCCGCGCTGGCTGCTCAACTCGGTGCTGGTGGCCGGCCTCACCACGGTGATCGGCGTGCTGATCGCCGCGTCCACCGGGTACGCGATCAGCCGGTTCCGGTTCACCGGGCTGCGCTCCATCCTGTGGCTGCTGCTGGTCACCCAGATGTTCCCCGTCGCGGTGCTGATCGTCCCGCTGTACAACCTGCTGGGCCGGATGGGGCTGCTCAACCAGTACCCCGGGCTGGTCCTCGCCTACCTGACCGTCGCGGTGCCGTTCTGCGCCTGGCTGCTCAAGGGGTACTTCGACACCATCCCCACCGAGATCGACCAGGCGGGCCAGATCGACGGGCTGACGCCGTTCGGCGCGTTCTGGCGGCTGGTCCTGCCGCTCGCCAAGCCCGGCCTGGCCGTGGCGGCGTTCTACAGCTTCGTCACCGCGTGGGGCGAGGTCGCCTACGCGACCGCGTTCATGACCGGCGACGAGCACTACACGCTGGCCCCGGGGCTCCAGCAGTTCGTCAGCCAGAGCCGCGCCGAGTGGGGCTGGCTCACCGCCGCCGCGGTAATGATCACGATTCCCGCCGGGGCGGTCTTCCTGGCGGTGCAGCGCCACCTGGTGAGCGGCCTGACCGCCGGCGCCACCAAGTCCTGACCCCGACACCGTCCCCTTTCACGTGCGAAGGACATCCATGACGCAGAACATCGTCGCGACGCGCCCCGCCACCGCCGGGGCCGCCACCCGCTGGTGGCGGGAAGCGGTGATCTACCAGGTGTACGTGCGCAGCTTCGCCGACGCCGACGGCGACGGGGTGGGCGACCTGCCCGGCATCCGGTCCCGCCTGCCCTACCTGGCCGAACTCGGCGTGGACGCGTTGTGGATCACCCCGTTCTACGTGTCGCCGATGGCCGACTTCGGCTACGACGTGGCCGGCTACCGCGACGTGGACCCGCTGTTCGGCACCCTGGACGACGCCCGCGCCCTCGTCGACGACGCGCACCTGCACGGGCTGCGCGTCATCGTGGACGTGGTGCCGAACCACACCTCCGACCGGCACCCGTGGTTCCGGGCGGCGCTGGCGGCCGCCCCCGGTTCCCCCGAACGCGCCCGCTACGTCTTCCGCGACGGGCGCGGCGCGGACGGCGGGCTGCCGCCCAACGACTGGGAGTCGGTCTTCGGCGGCCCCGCCTGGACCCGCGCCGCCGACGGGCAGTGGTACCTGCACCTGTTCGCGCCCGAGCAGCCCGACCTGAACTGGGAGAACCCCGAGGTCCACACCGAGTTCGCCGACATCCTGCGGTTCTGGCTGGACCTCGGCGTCGACGGGTTCCGCATCGACGTCGCGCACGGCATGGTCAAGGCGCCGGGGCTGCCCGACGTCGGGCACGCCGACCAGATCGAGATGCTCGGCACCGCCGTGCTGCCCTACTTCGACCAGGACGGCGTGCACGAGATCCACCGGGCGTGGCGCGAGCTGCTGGACTCCTACCCCGGCGAGCGCATCGGCGTCGCCGAGGCGTGGGCCCCCTCCCCCGAGCGGCTCGCCCGCTACACCCGCCCCGACGAGCTGCACCAGGCGTTCAACTTCCACTACCTGGGCGCCCCCTGGGAGCCCGCGCGGCTGCGCCAGATCATCGAGGAGTCGCTGCGGACCGCCGGGCTCGTCGGCGCGCCCTCCACCTGGGTGCTGTCCAACCACGACGTCAAGCGGCACGTCACCCGCTACGGCGGCGGCGAGACCGGGCTGCGCCGCGCCCGCGCCGCCGCGCTGGTCATGCTGGCGCTGCCCGGCTCGGCCTACGTGTACCAGGGCGAGGAGCTGGGCCTTCCCGAGGTGCTGGACCTGCCCGAGGAGTTCCTGCGGGACCCCCAGCGCGGACGCGGGGAGGACGCGGGCCGCGACGGGTGCCGCGTTCCGCTGCCGTGGTCGGGCGAGGCGCCGCCGTTCGGGTTCGGCGACGGCGGGAGCTGGCTGCCGCAGCCGGCGGGCTGGCGCGGCCTGACCGTCGAGGCCCAGGACGCCGACCCCGGCTCCACCCTCAACCTCTACCGGGAGGCGCTGCGGATCCGCCGCGAGCACCCCGCGCTCGGCGACGGGGAGCTGCGCTGGCTGGACGGCCCGTCCGGCACGCTGGCGTTCGCCCGCGAGCGCGACGGCCGCGCCGTCGGCTGCGCCGTCAACATGGGCGACCGGCCGGTCCGCCTCACCGTCGGCGGCCCCGTCCTGCACTCCAGTGGAACGGTCTACCACGACGGCGACAGCCTTGAGCTCCCCTCTGACACCGCCGTGTGGTGGGAGCTAAGTTAATGGCCATGACGACACGCCTCGCTGACATCGCCGCCCACGCCGGAGTCAGCGAGGCGACCGTGAGCCGGGTGCTCAACGGCAAGCAGGGCGTGTCCGCCGCGACCCGCCAGGCCGTGCTGACCGCGCTCGACGTGCTCGGCTACGAGCGCCCGGCCCGGCTGCGCCAGCAGCGCGCCGGACTGATCGGCCTGATCATCCCCGAGCTGAGCAACCCGATCTTCCCGGCGTTCGCCGAGTCGATCGAGAGCGCGCTGGCCCGCCATGGCTACATGTCGGTGCTGTGCTCGCAGGCCCCCGGCGGGGTCGCCGAGGACGACTACATCGAGATGCTGCTGGAGCGCGGCGTCGCCGGGATCATCTTCGTCAACGGCCTGCACGCCAACGTCCACTCCGACCGCGCCCGCTACGTGCGGCTGCTGGAGCAGGCGCTGCCGATCGTGCTGGTCAACGGGTACCGCGACGACATCGACGCGCCGTTCGTGTCCAACGACGACGCCGCCTCGCTGGAGGCCGCCGTCGGGCACCTGGCCGCGATGGGCCACCGCCGGATCGGCCTGGCGATCGGGCAGGAGCAGTACGTGCCGACCCGGCGCAAGACCGAGGGGTTCCGGCGCGGGATGGCGGCGCACACCGGCCTCGCCGACGTCGACGACCTGGTCGTCAACACGCTCTACACGGTCGAGGGCGGGCAGGCCGCCGCGCAGCGCCTGCTCGACCAGGGCTGCACGGCGATCTGCTGCGGCAACGACATCATGGCGCTCGGCGCGATCCGGGCCGCCCGCGCGCGGGGGCTGCGCGTTCCGCAGGACGTGCCGGTGGTGGGCTTCGACGACTCGCCGCTGACGGCGTACCTGGACCCGTCGCTGACGACGATCCGGCAGTCGGTGCGGGAGATGTCGCTGGCGGCGGTGGACATGCTGCTCCAGGAGATCGGCGGCACCCGCGCCCACCGGACCGAACTGCTGTACCGGCCGGAGCTGGTGGTGCGCGACTCCACCGCCCCCGCTCCGGTGACCGTTCCGGCACAGGCCGCGTCCGCCAAGCGCTGACCTGCCGTTTCGACCGGCCGCCTCCCGCCCGCCGGGAAGCGGCCGGTAACGGTCGTGTTTCGAGGGATTGACAGTGACGTGTCTCACGGTCTTTTCTTCGTGGGAGCGCTCCCACGATCCGCACACGACCTGAGAAAGGTGGGTCCGCATGAGGACCTTCCGGAGGAAGAGCACCCGTCCGGCAACCCCGTCCGCGCCGTCCCGGTCCCTCGCGTTCGGGCCCACGAGGGGGACGCGCCGTGCCGTCGCCGTCGTGCTCGCCGGTCTGCTGACCGGCGGCGCGCTGACGGCCTGCGGCGGGGGCGACGACAAGGGCGGCGGCGCCGGCGGCGGCGGCCCGGTCGAGCTGACCGTCGACATCTTCGGCGAGTTCGGCTACGACGAGCTGTACAAGCAGTTCGAGGCGTCGCACCCCAACGTCAAGATCAAGCAGCGCAAGGTCTCCACCCTCGACGACTACAAGCCGCGCCTCCAGCAGTGGATCGCCACCAACAGCGGGGCGGGTGACGTCGTGGCCCTGGAGGAGGGCATCCTGCCCCTGTACATGCAGCAGCCCGGCAAGTTCGTGAACCTCTACGACCACGGCGGCCGGGAGCTGCAGAACAGCTACCTGCCGTGGAAGTGGCAGATGGGCGTCACCCCCGACGGCAAGCAGCTGGTCGGGCTCGGCACCGACATCGGCCCGCTCGCCATGTGCTACCGCAAGGACCTGTTCGAGAAGGCGGGGCTGCCCTCCAAGCGGGACGAGGTCGGCAAGCTGTGGCCGACCTGGGACGCGTTCCTGGACACCGGGCTGAAGTTCCGGGACAAGGTGCCCGACACCAAGTGGCTGGACGGCCCGGCGGCGCTGCTGCGCACCACCGTGCTCCAGAACGCCGGGTCCGGCCCCGGCTACAGCTACTTCGACAAGAGCAACGCGCTGGTGTTCGAGACCAACCCGGCCGTGAAGAGCGCTTTCGACACGGTGCTGAAGTTCGAGCAGAACAAGCTGACCTCCGGGATGCAGATCTTCACGCCGCCGTGGCAGACCGCGCTCAAGCGCGACACCTTCGCCACCCTGCCGTGCCCGTCCTGGATGCTCGGGGGCATCAAGGAGTTCGCCGGTGACTCCGGCAAGGGCAAGTGGGACGTGGCGCCGATCCCCGGCGGCGCCGGCTACTGGGGCGGCTCCTGGCTGGCGGTGCCCAAGCAGAGCAAGCACCCCAAGGAGGCCGCCGAGCTGGCGAAGTTCCTGACCAACCCGCAGGGGCAGGTCGCGGCGTTCAAGTCCAAGAACACGTTCCCGTCCTCGCCGCAGGCCCAGCAGGACGCGGCCGTGTCCGGCAGCACCGACCCCTACTTCGGTGACGCGCCCACCGGCAAGATCTTCAGCCAGATGGCCGCGCAGGTGAAGCCGGTCCACCTCGGTCCCAAGAACGAGGACGTGCGCCAGGTCGTGGAGAACGTCCTGATCGCGGTCGGCCAGGGCAAGGTCAAGCCCGAGGAGGCGTGGGCCAAGGCGGTCGAGGAAGTGAAGAAGACCGCCCGCTGACCCCGTCCGGAACGGGCGGCGGGGCCGGGGCGGGTGACCGCTGACCTCCCTCCTCCCCGGCCCCGCCGCCGTGCCGACCGCTCGTGAAAGGAGGGCGCGTGACCATCGATCTGCGCCCCGCCCGCTCCGGGAATCCGCCAGCCGCCGACGTGCCGCCGCCCCGCGGCGGCTGGCGGTCCCGGTTGGCCCGGCTGGACCTGCGGGCCTCCCCGTACCTGTTCGTCTCCCCGTTCTTCCTGGTCTTCCTGGCCTTCGGCGTGTTCCCGCTGGGCTTCACGCTGTGGGTGTCGCTGCACGAGTGGGGGCTGGCGTCCGGCACCCGCAAGTGGGTGGGGCTGGACAATTTCAGCTACCTGCTCGGCGACGCCGACTTCTGGCACGCCACCGTCAACACCATCGGGATCTTCGTGCTGTCGACGGTGCCGCAGCTGCTGCTGGCGCTGGCGCTGGCGGCGGCGCTGGACCGCAAGATGCGGGCCTCCACGTTCTTCCGGATCGGGATGGTGGCCCCGATGGTCACCTCCACCGCGGCCGTGGCGATCGTGTTCACCCAGCTTTTCGACCGCGACTACGGCCTGACCAACTGGCTGATCGGCCTGGTCGGGGCCGACCCGATCGACTGGCAGGCCAGCCGGGGCTGGTCGTGGGTGGCGGTCGCGACCATGGTGAACTGGCGGTGGACCGGCTACAACGCGCTCATCTTCCTGGCGGCGATGCAGGCGATCCCGCGCGACCTGTACGAGGCCGCCGCGATCGACGGCGCGTCCCGGCTGCGCCAGTTCTGGCAGATCACCGTGCCGATGCTGCGGCCGACGATCCTGTTCGCCGTCATCGTGTCCACGATCGGCGGGCTCCAGCTGTTCACCGAGCCGGCGCTGTTCGGCGTCGGCAGCGCCAACCGGATGGACGGCGGCTCGCTGCACCAGTTCCAGACGATCACGATGTACATGTTCGACAACGCCTTCGGCGAGGACCGGTACGGCTACGCCGCCACGGTGTCCTGGGCGCTGTTCGTGATGATCATCGCGTTCTCGCTGCTCAACTTCCTGTTCGTCCGACGCACCGGAGGCGCGCGATGACGTTCCCCCTCACCCGGCGCGGGCCCCGGCGCGGAACGGGCCGGCTGCGCGGCCTCTGGGAGGCCAGCCCGCTGACCTACCTGGCGCTGGTCGCCGGGCTGGTCCTGTCGATCTTCCCGATCTACTGGATGATCGTGGTGGCGACCCGCACCAACGACGTGGTCTCCGACATGCCGCCGCCGGTGCTGCCGGGCGGCTCGTTCGGCGACAACGTGGGGCGGCTGTTCGACAACCCCGACGCCTACTTCGCCAAGGGCCTGCTGAACTCGGCGATCGTGGCGACCTGCGTGACGGTCTCGACGGTGTTCTTCGCCTCGCTGGCCGGGTTCGCGTTCGCCAAGCTGCGGTTCCGGGGCCGCAACGCGCTGCTGCTGACGGTGGTGGCGACGATGATGGTCCCGGTCCAGATGGGCATCATCCCGCTCTACATGATCATGGTGGAGCTGGGCTGGCAGAACCGGCTCCAGGCGGTGATCGTGCCGTTCCTGGTCACCGGGTTCGGGGTGTTCATGATGCGGCAGTACGCCGACCAGGCGGTGCCGGACGAGCTGATCGAGGCGGCGCGCGTGGACGGCTGCTCGACGTTCGGCGTCTACTGGCGGGTCGTGCTGCCGGCGCTGCGCCCGGCGGCGGGCGTGCTGGGGCTGCTGACGTTCATGCAGACCTGGAACGAGTTCATGTGGCCGCTGGCGGTGCTGAGCCCCGACAACCCGACGGTGCAGCTTTCCATCAACAACCTGGCCAACGCCTATTTCAAGGACTACACGCTGATGTTCGCCGGGACCACGGTGGCGATCCTGCCGCTGCTGGCG
The DNA here is from genome assembly GCF_001552175.1 of Actinomadura kijaniata NBRC 14229. GTDB lineage: Bacteria > Actinomycetota > Actinomycetes > Streptosporangiales > Streptosporangiaceae > Spirillospora > Spirillospora kijaniata. The sequence continues at coordinate 16,860 of NZ_BCQR01000050.1, read as the reverse complement.
GTGTTCGTCGTGTTCGGCCGTCAGATCATCGGCGGAATCATGGAAGGGGCCGTGAAGGCATGAGCGAGCTGCGACGGCGCCTTGGAGCGCCCTGGAAGCGAGCGGGGGACGCGGCATGAGCGGGTTTCCCGACGACTTCGCGTGGGGTGCGGCGACCGCCGCCTACCAGGTCGAGGGGGCGGCGGCCGAGGACGGGCGCGGCTCCTCGGTGTGGGACGACTTCTGCCGCACCCCCGGCAACGTCCTGGGCGGCGACACCGGCGACGTGGCGGTCGACCACTACCACCGGTTCCGCGACGACGTGGAGTTGATGGCCGGGCTGGGGCTGAAGGCGTACCGGTTCTCGGTGTCGTGGCCGCGGGTGCTGCCCGAGGGCGCGGGCGCGGTCAACGAACGCGGCCTGGACTTCTACCGGCGGCTGGTGGACGCGCTGCTGGAGGCGGGCATCGAGCCGTGGCCGACGCTGTACCACTGGGACCTGCCCTCGACGCTGGAGAAGGCGGGCGGCTGGCCCGAGCGCGACACCGCGTACCGGTTCGCCGACTACGCCGCCGCCGTGCACCGGGCGCTCGGCGACCGGGTGCGGCACTGGACGACCGTCAACGAGCCGTGGTGCGCGGCGTTCCTCGGCTACGCCTCCGGCGAGCACGCGCCGGGACGGCGGGAGGCGGGCGCGTCGCTGCACGCGGCGCACCACCTGATGCTGGGGCACGGGCTGGCGGTGGAGGCGATGCGGGCGCAGCGGCCGGACAACCGGTTCGGCGCGGCCGTGAACCTGTACGCCGTCTCCCCGGCCGGCGACGACCCGGCCGACGTGGACGCCGCGCGCCGGATCGACGGGATGCAGAACCGGTTCTTCCTGGACCCGCTGCTGCTGGGCCGCTACCCCGAGGACGTGCTGGCGGACCTGGAGCCGTACGCGTTCGCGCCGCCGGACGCGGACCTGGCGACGCTCGCGCAGCCGCTGGACCAGCTCGGGATCAACTACTACACGCGGCACACCGTGTCGGGCCGTCCGGGCGAGGCGACGCAGGCGGTGTCGTCGCCGTTCTCGGCGCACTCCCCCTGGGTGGGCAGCGAGCACGTGCGGTTCGTGTCGGGCGGGCGGCCGGTCACCGGCATGGGCTGGGAGGTCGACGCCGACGGGCTGGTGGAGGTGCTGACGCGGGTCCACCGGGAGTACCCGGCCGTCCCGCTGTACGTCACCGAGAACGGCGCGGGCTACGACGAGGCCCCCGACGGCGGCGGAACGGTCCACGACGCCGGGCGCGTGTCCTATCTGGAGCAGCATCTGCGGGCCTGCCGGGAGGCGGTCGGGCGGGGTGTTCCGCTGCGGGGCTACTTCGTGTGGTCGCTGCTGGATAATTTCGAGTGGGCGTGGGGGTATTCCAAGCGCTTCGGGCTGGTCCACGTGGACTACGCCACGCAGCGCCGCACGCCCAAGGACAGCGCGCGCTGGTACGCCGGCGTGATCGGGCGGGGCGGTCTCTGACCGCCCCTGGCGAGGGGGAGCGATGACGGGCAGACGGCCCACCCTGGAGGAGGTCGCGGCCCGCGCCGGGGTGGGCCGCGGGACGGTGTCGCGTGTCATCAACGGCTCCCCCAAGGTCAGCGCGCAGGCGCGCGAGGCGGTGCGCAAGGCGATCGACGAGCTGGGGTACGTGCCCAACCGGGCGGCCCGGACGCTGGTCACCAACCGCACCGACACCGTGGCGCTGGTGGTCGCCGAGTCCGACCAGCGACTGTTCGGGGAGCCGTACTTCGCCGGGATCATCCGGGGGATCAGCGCGGCGCTCGGCGACACCGGCCTGCAACTGCTGCTGGCGCTGGCGCGGTCGCCGGAGGAGTACGCGCGGCTGGAGCACTACCTGACGCCGCAGCACGTGGACGGCGTCCTGCTGACCTCGCTGCACGCCGAGGACCCCCTGCCGGCGCGGCTGGAGGCGGGCGGCGTGCCGACGGTGCTCGGCGGCTGCCCGCCGGGCCTGGCCCCGGTCAGCTACGTCGACGTGGACAACCGCGAGGGCGCGCGGCAGGCCGTGGAGCACCTGGTGGCGCGGGGCCGCCGCCGGATCGCCACGATCGCCGGTCCGCAGGACATGGGCGTGGGCATCGACCGGCTGACCGGCTACCGGGTGGCCCTGGCCGAGGCGGGGCTGCCCGAGCTGGTCGTCTACGGCGACTTCGGGGAGGCCAGCGGCATCACCGCCGTGGAGGAGCTGCTGGAGCGCGATCCGGGGCTGGACGCGGTGTTCGCGGCCGACGACCCGATGGCGCTGGGCGCGCTGCGGGCGCTGCGGCGGCACGGCCGCCGCGTTCCCGAGGACGTGGCGGTGGTGGGGTTCGACGACTCGGCGGCCGCGCCGCTGGCGGATCCGCCGCTGACGACCGTGCACCAGTCGGCCGAGGAGATGGGACGGGAGATGGCCCGGCTGCTGATGGCGCGGATCAACGGCGATCCGCTGCCGGAGCCGGTGGTGATCCTCAAGCCACGCCTGGTGGTCCGGGCGTCCGGCTGATCGGTTCCCGATTTCGGTGGCCGGATCCGGTCAGCGCCGGGGCGGCGTCGGATCACCCTGACAGGGGGTCCTCACAGGCTCGCCATATCCAGTCGGACGATTAGGCAAGTTCCCCCAATTGTCACGCCATATGAGACTTCTTCACTCTTCACGTGAATCGTGACGCGTCATCGGGACGCGCCGCGATCCCGCCAAAGGAGGCAGTGAGGATGCGCCTCACCCGTTCCGTCCCCGTTCTCGCGACGGCCGCCCTGGCCGCCGGCCTGGCCACCGCCCCCGCCCACGCGACGGCCGCTCCCGCGCCCGCGCCCGACCCCGGCAAGGTCGCGCAGACCCTCGCCGACACCCTCGGCTCCCGCAGCGCGGGCTCCTACGTCGACAACGGCAGGCTCGTCGTCAACGTCACCGACGCCGGCGCGGCCTCCACGGTCCGCGCGGCGGGCGCCGTGCCCCGCACGGTCGCGCGCGACGCGGCCGCGCTCGCGAAGGTCACCGGCGCCCTCGACCGCGAGGCCCGCATCCCCGGCACCGCGTGGGGCACCGACCCGGTCTCCAACCAGGTCGTGGTCTCCTACGACGACTCGGTGACCGGCGCGAAGCTGGCGAAGGTCCGCAAGGCCGCCGCCAAGCACGGCTCGGCCGTGCGGCTGGAGCACGTGGCCGGGAGGTTCACGACGTTCATCGCGGGCGGGCAGGCCATCTACACCGGTGGCTCCCGCTGCTCGCTCGGCTTCAACGTCCGCAACAGCGCCGGCACGCAGTACTTCCTGACCGCCGGGCACTGCACCAACGCCGGGTCCACCTGGACCGACGGCAGCCAGACGCTCGGCACCCGGTCCGGCAGCAGCTTCCCGGGCAACGACTACGGCATCGTCCGCTACACCAACACAAGCGTCGCCAAGCCCGGCAGCGTCTACCTCTACCCCGGCTCCCAGGACATCGCCAGCGCCCGCAACGCGGTGGTCGGCGAGAGCGTCCGCCGCAGCGGCAGCACCACCCAGGTGCGCAGCGGCCAGGTGACCGCCCTCAACCAGACCGTGAACTACCCGCAGGGCACGGTGTCGGGCCTGATCCGCACCACCGTGTGCGCCCAGCCCGGCGACAGCGGCGGCTCTCTGTTCGCGGGCACCGCCGCCCTCGGCCTCACCTCCGGCGGCAGCGGCAACTGCACGACCGGCGGCACGACGTTCTTCCAGCCCGTGGTGGAAGCCCTGAACGTCTACGGCGTGAGCGTGTACTGACCGACCCGGATCGACGGTCTCCGGCGGGGCCTTCCCCCTCCCTCCCCGCCCCGCCCCGCCGGAGAAGCCTCGGGCAGGCCCGGTTCCGGGCCTGCCCGCCCCCTTTTGGAAACGGTTATCGTTCCCTATGATCGTCGGCATGGATCCCGCCATCCACTGGGTCGAGCGCTGGGAGCTCCAGCAGCGGCACTACGCCCTCGACCGCGAGGAACGCCTCACCGTGGTCGCCGACCTGGTGGCCCGCGCCGTCGCGGGCCGGGACCGGCCGCTCGCCGCCGACCTGGGCTGCGGGCCGGGCTCGCTGGCCGCGCGGCTGGCGGCCCGGACGCCCGGCCTGGAGGTCGTCGCCGTGGACGCCGACCCGTTCCTGCTGGAGCTCGGCCGCCGCCGGCACGGCGCGGCGGTGCGGTTCGCGGACGCGGTGATCGGCTCGCCCGGCTGGACCGGGGCGCTGGGCGCGGACCGCCCGCTGGACGCCGTCGTCTCCAGCACCGCCCTGCACTACCTGCCCGAACCCGGCCTGCTGCGGGTCTACCGGGAGGTCCGGTCGCTGCTGCGGCCGGGCGGCCTGCTCGTCAACGCCGACCACTTCGTCGCCGAGCAGCCCGGCGTGGCCGCGCTCGCCGCGTCGCTGGGCCCCCGGGAGTCCCCGGCCGGGGAGGACTGGGCCGCGTGGTGGCGGGCCGTGCGGGGCGAGCCCGCGTTCGCCGGCCTGCTGGCCGAGCGGGACCGCCGCGACCTGGGACCCGGCGGCGACAACGGCCTCAGCCTGGAACGCCATGCCGCCCTGCTGCGCCGGGCCGGGTTCGCCGAGGCCGGGCCGGTCTGGCAGCACGGGCCGAGCGCCGTGCTGGTCGCCCTCCGGTGACCGGCGGAAACCCGCCCGCCCCGCCCGATGATCTACGATCCGGGCATGACATACGAACCGACCACCGAGGAGATGGCCCACCTCCGGCGGTGCGTGGAGCTGGCCACCGAGGCGCTGGAGGACGGGGACGAGCCGTTCGGGTCCGTGCTGGTCGGCGGGGACGGCCGGGTGCTCGGCGAGGACCGCAACCGCGTCAAGGACGGTGACCAGACCCGGCATCCGGAGTTCGAGCTGGCGCGGTGGGCCGCCGGGAACATGACGCCGGAGGAGCGCGCCGCCGCCACCGTGTTCACCTCCGGCGAGCACTGCCCGATGTGCTCGGCCGCGCACGCCTGGGTCGGGCTGGGGCGGATCGTCTACGCCGTGTCGTCGGCGCAGCTCGTCGAGTGGCGGGCCGGATGGGGCGCGCGGCCCTCGCCGGTGCGGGCGCTGCCGGTCAACGAGGTCGCGCCCGGCGTCTCCGTGGACGGGCCGGTGCCCGCGCTGGCCGAGACGATGCGCGAGCTGCACCGGCGCGCGGTGCCCGACCCGGTACGCCCGGCGGAGTAGGGGCGGAGCCGCCCGGCGGCGGACGCCGGGACCCGTGTCGCTCACCGAGCATCGGGCGATGAGCGACATGAGCCGTAGGGGATTCATCGGAGGAACGGCCGGGGCCGCCGCGCTGAGCGCGGTCCCGGCCCGCGACGCGCGGGCCGCCGAGCCCGGGGACGGGCCGGTCCGGGCCGTCCACCTCACCGTCGAGCATCTGGTCGCGCCGCTCGGGATCGACGCCGCGCGGCCCCGGTTCGGGTGGCGGCTGGAGGCCGGGGGCACCGGGCGTTCGCAGAGCGCCTACCAGATCGCGGTCGGATCGGCCGCCGGGCGGGCGGACGTGTGGGACTCGGGGCGCGTGGCGTCCGGGGAGCAGACCGCGCGCGTGTACGGCGGCCCGGCGCTGCGGTCGCGGACGCGGTACCACTGGCGCGTCCGCGTCTGGGACGAGGGCGGCCGGGCCGGGCCGTGGAGCGCGGCGTCGTGGTTCGAGACCGCGCTGATGCGCGAGGAGGAGTGGACCGCCCGGTGGATCGGCACCGGGGTCGTGCTGCCGCCGTCGCCGCACACCCTCGGGCCGCGCCGGCTGTTCCCGGCACGACTGGAGGACGGTCACACGCTGGGGCAGACGTTCCGGTCGCGGAGCCGGCTGACGGCCGTCGCGGTGCTGCTGACGGCCGGGACCGGCGCCGGGTGCGTCATGACGCTGCACCGGGACGGGCCCGGCGGGGCGGTGCTCGGGCGGCGGGAGCTGTCCGGGCTCGACGGGCAGGTGCAGGGCAGGCTCGACCTGCCGAGTCCGGTGGAGGGCGGCGCCTTCTACCTGGAGCTGTCGCGGGTGCGGGGCGAGCTGAGCTGGATGGGGGCCGGTGCGGACGCCTACCCGCACGGCGACGCCCACCGCGACGGGGTCCGGGAGGCCGACGACCGCTGGCTGTTCGGGATCCCGCCGGACCCGCCCGCCGCCCCGCTGGTGCGCGCCGAGTTCGACGTGCCGGGCGAGGTCGCGGCGGCGCGGCTGTACGTGTCGGGGCTCGGGCACGCGGTGAGCCGGATCAACGGGCGGCGCGTCGGCGACGCCGTGCTGTCGCCGGTCGTCACCGACTACGACCGCCGCGCCCTGTTCACCTCCCACGACGTCACCGGGCTGGTGCGGCGGGGCCGCAACGCCGTCGGGATCGCGCTCGGCCGGGGCTTCTTCGCCACCCGGGCCCCGGAGACCGACGGGAGCCATCTCGCGCCGTGGGTGGCCGAGCCGCGGGTCCGCGCGGAGCTGGTGGTGACGCTGGCCGACGGGCGCGCGGTCACCGTGCGCACCGGGCCGGACTGGCGGGTGACCGAGGGCCCGACCACGGCCGAGAGCGCGATGGGCGGCGAGTCCTACGACGCGCGGCGGGCGGCCCGGCTGGAAGGGTGGAGCGAGCCCGGGTTCCGCGCGGCCGGGTGGCGGCCCGCCGTGGTCGTGGAGCGGCCCGCCGGGCGGGTGGAGGCGTACGCGGCCGAGCCCGTCCGCACGCACGAGGCGATCAGGCCGGTGGCGGTGACCCGGCGCGACGGCGTCCGCGTGTACGACTTCGGGCCCACCCTCGCCGGATGGGCGCGGCTGCGCGCCCGGCTCCCCGAGGGCACGACGGTTCGGATGCGGTACGGGGAGAAACTCGACGACCGCGGCCGGGTGTTCGTCGGCGCGCCCGGCTGGCACCACAACCCCGCCGTGACCGGCCGCTACCAGGTGGACGAGTTCACGGCGGCGGGGCGCGGCGTGGAGACGTGGGAGCCGTCGTTCACCTACAAGGGCTTCCGGTACGTCGAGGTCAGCGGCACCGACCGGGACCTGGACCTGGTGGCCGTGCCCGTGCGCGGCGACCTGGCCGACACGATGGACCTGCGCGTCGGGCACCCGGTGACGCAGTGGATCGTCGGGGCGTTCGCGCAGAGCGCCCGCGGCGTCCTGTTCGGGCATCCGGCGATCGGCCCGGCCGGGGGCAAGAGCGGATGGACCGGCAACGCGCACTTCGCCGCCCAGCCCATGCTGTACCGGTTCGGCGCGGCGAGCCTGTTCGCCAAGTGGCTGGAGGACCTGCGGCTGCGGCAGGCCCCGGACGGGCGGCTGCCGCTCGTCGCGCCGCTGGGCGACGACCTGGCGGGCGAGCCGTCCCCGACCTGGACGGGCGTGTACCCGTACCTGGTGCGGCGCTACTGGATGACCTACGGCGACCCGACCGTTCCCGAACGGCACTTCGACGCCGTCGCCCGCTACGCCGAATGGCTGCTGGCGCAGGCGGGCGACGGGCTCATGGACGACCGGTTCGGCGACTGGTACCCGCCGCACGGCACCGGCAACCCGCAGGCGCCCGAGGGCGGTCGGCTCGTCGGCACGGCGCACCTCGTCCAGAGCCTGCGGGACGCCACGGCGCTGGCCGACCTGCTGGGCCGCGCCGACCACGCCCGGCGCTGGCGGTCGCGGACCGAGGAGCTGGTCCGGCGGTTCAACGCGGCGTTCCTCGACACCGGGGCCGGGCACTACCGCACCGACCGGGCGGTCGGTTACCGGCAGACCAGCAACGCCGTGCCGCTGGCGTTCGGGCTGGTCCCGGCCGAGCACGCGCGGAGGGTCGCGGCGGGCCTGGCCGCCGACGTCGAGGCGAGGGGACGGCACCTGAACACCGGGTGCGCGGGCACCGCGACGCTGCCCTACGCGCTGTCCGACCACGGCCGCGCCGACCTGGCGCACGCCGTCCTCGCGCAGGAGACCTATCCGTCCTACGGGTACCTGCGGGGGCTCGGCGCGACGACGTTCTGGGAGAACTGGGAGAGCACCGCGCGGGGCCGCAACGACCCGATCCTCAGCTCGCCGGTGACCTGGCTGGTGGAACGCGTCGTCGGCGTCGAGATGCTGCGGCCGGGATGGGCGCGGTTCGCGGTCGCGCCCCGGGCGTTCGGGCCGCTGGCCTCGGCGCGGGTCGCGCTGGACACCGTGCGCGGGCGGATCGAGGTGGCCTGGCGGCGGCGCGGCGGCACGCTGGTCCTCGACGTCCGCGTGCCGGTCAACGCCGTCGCCGAGGTCGCCGTGCCCGGTGGCCGCCGTGAGCTGGGGTCGGGCCGCCACCGGGTCGAGGCGCCGGTCAGGGGATGAGGTAGTCGGCGTCGCGGGCGTCGGTGATGGCCATGTGGCCCGGGGCGTGGCCGATGGCGAACTTCGGGCGCGAGGCCATCACCGCCGCCTGCGGGGTCACACCGCAGGCCCAGAACACCGGGACCTCGCCGGGGCGCACGTCCACCGCGTCGCCGAAGTCGGGCGCGTCCAGGTCCGCGATGCCCAGCGCGGCGGGGTCGCCGACGTGGACCGGCGCCCCGTGGACCGCGGGGTAGCGGGCGGTGACGCGGACGGCGTCGGCGACGCGTTCGGCGGGGACCGGGCGCATCGACACCACCAGCGGGCCGCCCAGCGCGCCCGCGCCGCGGCACGGCCGGGAGGTGCGGTACATGGGGACGTTGCGGCCCTGCTCGATGTGGCGGACCGGGACGCCCGCCTCCGCCAGGGCGTTCTCGAAGGTGAAGCTGCACCCGATCAGGAACGCCACCAGGTCGTCGCGCCAGTGCCCGGTCGCGTCCGTCACCTCGGCGACCGGTACGCCGTCCTCGTAGACGACGTAGCCGGGAAGGTCGGTGCGCAGGTCCCCGCGGAACAGCGACGCCGAGGTCTCACCCGGCTCGGTCACGTCCAGCACCGGGCACGCCTTGGGGTTGCGCTGGGCGAACAGCAGCACGTCGTAGGCGTCCTCGCGGGGCACCGCGATCAGGTTCGCCTGGGTCCAGCCCGCGCACCAGCCCGCCGTGGGGGCGCGCAGCCCTCCACGGAACAGTGCGCGGGCCTGGTCGGGTGTGAGTGTCGCGGCGTCGGGCGGAGTGCTCATCACGTTCCCCTTCGGTCGGGTCGGAACCGCAGCCGCTGCCCGGGCCGGGCCTGCGCGGCGCGCGGGACGTCGGCGGCGACCACCACGGCGATCACCGGGTAGCCGCCGGTCAGCGGGTGGTCGGCCAGGAACAGCACGGGGCGGCCGGACGGCGGCACCTGGAGGGCGCCGGTGACCATGCCCTCGCTGGGCAGCTCCCCGGACCGGGCGCGGGCCAGCGGCGGCCCGTCCAGCCGCATCCCCACCCGGTCGATCTCGCTGGTCACCGTGTAGGGCTCGGCCAGCAGCGCCGCCACCGCGTCGCCCGTGAACCAGTCGTCGCGGGGCCCGAGCCGCACCCGCAGCGTGATCTCGTCCTCGGCGGGGCGCCCCACGGGCAGCACGTCCAGGAACGGCGCCGCCTCGGGCGGCTCCCCGACCGGCAGCAGCGTCCCGGGCCGCACCGGCTCGGGCCCGACCCCGGAGAGGGTGTCGGTGGAGCGCGACCCGAGCACCGGCGGCACCGCCACACCCCCGCGCACGGCCAGGTAGCTGCGCAACCCCGACGGCGGCGGGCCCATCCGGACCTCCGCGCCGTCGGGCACGGGGAACACCGAGTACGGGGCCACGGCCCGCCCGTCCACGGTCAGCGGGGCGGGCGCGCCGGTGACGACCGCGAACGCCCCGCCGTGGCAGCGCGCCGCGAACCCCCCGAGCGTGACCTCGACCGCGGCGGCGTCCTCGGGATTGCCGACGGCGCGGTTCGCCAGCCGCAGCGCCGCGGGGTCGGCGGCCCCCGCCGCACCGACCCCGAGCGCCGCGTTCCCGGCACGCCCCAGATCCTGGACGGTGGCCAACGGCCCCGTCGCGACCACCTCCAGCACCCGCCCCTCCGGAGCCCGGCCGGTCGCCCCGCGCGCGCCCGTTCCCTCCGCTCCCGCCTCATCCCGCGCGCCGCCGCGCACCTCCGGGGCAGGGTCGGCCGTCGCGTCCGGGCCCGGCTGCCCTGGGCCTGACCTGGCCTCCTCGGCGCGATGCGTCTCCTCGGCGCGATGCGCCTGCCCGGTGTGGCTCCTCCCCGGGGTGTGACGCGTCTCCGGAGTGGGGCGCGTCTCCGGGATGGGGTGCGCCTCCGGAGTGGGGTGCGCTGGGGAGTTCGTTGTTCTGGGGAGGCTCGGGGGGGTCGGTGGGGTGGTGTTCCTTGCGACGAAGCGCACTTCGACGCCGGGGCGTAGTAGGGCGGGTGGGTCGCGGTCCAGGTCCCACATCGGCACGTCGGTGCGGCCGATCAGCTGCCAGCCCCCCGGGGACTCCACCGGGTAGACGCCGCTGAACTCCCCCGCCAGGCCCACCGCGCCCGCCGGGACGCGGACGCGGGGGACGGAGCGGCGCGGGACGTTCAGGCGGGGGTCGCCGCCCACCAGGTAGCCGAAGCCCGGGGCGAAGCCCGTGAACGCCACCCGCCACGGCGTTCCGGTGTGCGCGGCGACGACCTCGGCGGGGGTCAGCCCCGTCGCGTCGGCCACCTCCGCCAGGTCCTCGCCGTCGTACACCACCGGGATCTCGACGGTGTCGCCCGGCCGCGCCGCCGGGGGCCGCGGCCGCGCGCCGCGGACGGCGGCGGCGACCGTGGCCGGGTCGGCGGCGCGGTCGAGCAGGAGCGTCAGCGTGCGGGCCGCCGGGACCACGTCCACGACGCCGGGCGGCGGGTCGTCGGCCAGGGCGGAGTGCAGGCCGAGCATCGTCTCCAGGTCGGGCAGCTCGACCAGGAGGGACAGGTCGCCGTTGGGCAGGATCCGCACGCGGGGTTCTCTCTCAGTTCCAGAGTTCGGTGATCGCGGTCAGGGAGTTCCAGCCGAGGTAGATCGACAGCAGCCAGGCCGCGGCGCCGATCGCCAGCAGCCAGGCGGGGTACCGGTAGTTCCCCATCAGGTCGCGGCGGCGGGCCGCCACCCACAGCAGCAGGCCCAGGCCGAACGGCAGGATCAGGCCGTTCAGCGCGCCCGCCAGGATCAGCAGGGTCACCGGGGCCTTGCCGAGCGCCAGGAACAGCACGGTGGACACCGCGATGAACGCCACGACCAGGTAGTTGCGGTACTTCAGGATCCACGGCGAGAACGACACGCAGAACGACACCGAGGTGTACGACGCGCCGATCACCGAGGTGATCGCGGCGGACCACATGATCAGGCCGAAGACGCGCAGCCCGACCTCACCGGCGGCGTGCTGGAACGCCGACGGCGCGGGGTTGGCGGCGGCCAGCTTCACGCCTCCGGCGACGACGCCGAGCACCGCCAGGAACAGCAGCACCCGCATCAGCGCGGTGATCAGGATGCCGGAGATCGAGGCGCGGGTGATGCCGCGCACGTGCTCCGGCCCGGTCAGCCCCGACTCGATCATGCGGTGCGCGCCGGCGTAGACGATGTAGCCGCCCACGGTGCCGCCGATCAGCGTGGTGATGACGAGGAAGTCGACCTGCTCGGGCAGGACCGTCTGGCGCAGCGCGTCGCCGACCGGCGGGCCGGACACGATCGCCACGTACAGCGTCATCGCGATCATCACGAAGCCGAGCACGATCACGATGCGGTCCATCGCGACCCCGGCGCGGCGGCTGAGGAACACCGCGATCGCGACCAGCGCCGAGAGCACGCCGCCGATCTTGAAGTCGAGGCCGAACAGGGCGTTCAGGCCGAGGGCGCAGCCGGCGACGTTGCCGATGTTGAACACCAGCCCGCCGAACACGTCCAGCCCGGCCAGGGCGTAGCCGGAGCCGGGCAGCACGCCGTTGGCGAGGTCCTGGGCGCGGCGGCCGGCGACGCCGACGACGCGCCACACGTTCATCTGGATGGCGATGTCCACCAGCACCGACACCAGGATCGCGAACGCGAACGCCGCGCCCAGCCGGGCGGTGAACACGGTGGTCTGGGTGATGAAGCCGGGGCCGATCGCACTGGTCGCCATCAGGAACATGGCCCCGACCAGGGCGGCGCGTCCGGGTCGGGCGGGGGTGGTCTCGGCGTGGTCCTGCAGGGTGCGGTCCGTCATGGCGGCCCCTCGGAGCTCAGGGAACTTTTCCGCATCGTAAGATTGTTGAACAATCCCCGCAAGGTTTCTGTTGAACAGTTCTCGGCGTTACGCTGGGCGGGTCCACCGGATCGGGACCAGCGAGGGAGCCGATGACGGCGCAGCAGGAGTGGATCTCCCGGATCGAGGCGGCCAGCCACGACCTCGGCCGGTCCAGCACCGCCATCCGCGTCGCCGACCTGCTGCGCGGGGAGATCGCCTCGGGGCGGCTCAAGCCCGGCGACCGGCTGCCGGAGGACAAGCTGTGCGCGGCGGCGCGGGTGTCGCGCAACACGATGCGCGAGGCGTTCCGGCTGCTGGCCATGGAGGGCCTGGTCGTGCACGAGTTCAACAGGGGCGTGTTCGTGCGGCGTCTGACGGTCGAGGACCTCGTGGACGTGTACCGGATGCGGCGCATCCTGGAGTGCGCGGGCGTCCAGAACGCCGCCGCGGCCGGGCCGGTGGCGGTCGCGCGCGTCGTCGAGGCCGTCGAGCAGGGCGAACGCGCCGCCGCCGCCGGGGACTGGGCCTCGGTGGGGACCGCCGACATCGCCTTCCACGGGGCGCTCGGGGCGCTGTGCCGCAGCCCGCGCGTGGACGACACCATGCGGCGGATCCTGGCCGAGCTGCGCCTGGTGTTCCACGTGATGGGCTCGCCCCGGGAGTTCCACCGGCCCTACCTGCACCGCAACCGGATGATCGCGGACCTGCTGTGGCGCGGCGACCGGGAGGCCGCCGAACGCGAGCTGCGCTCCTACCTCGACGACGCCGAGGCCCAGCTCACCGCCGCCTACCGCGCCCTCACCTGACCCGCCCGGCGAGGGTTAACCCCGCCGAACCCGGTAAGGGATGGAACGGGACGTGAACGACGCTCGTTTCGGGGGGACAAGATGCGTCAGCCGACCGACCATTCCGTGCTGGAGGAGCTCGACCGCGCCGAATGCCTGCGCCTGATCGCCGAGGTGTCGGTCGGCCGGGTCGGGTTCGACGACGGCCAGGGACCGGCGGTGACCCCGGTCAACTTCGGCCTGGACGGGGACACCGTCGTGTTCAGCACCACACTGTCGGGACGGCTCAACCGGTCCCTGGACACCCTGTTCACCGACGCCGACGTCCGGATCGCCTTCGAGGTCGACCGGATCGACGAGCGGACCCACACCGGCTGGAGCGTGCTGCTGCGCGGCGGCGCGCGGCGGATGCCCGAGGGGGAGCCCGTCCCCGTCGAGCCGTGGCCGGACGGGGAGCGCGAGGCCCACATCCGGCTCACCCCGACCGAGATCACCGGTCGGCGGCTGCGCTCCCCCTGAGCCCGCCGTCGCCCGGCAGGCAGCCGAGCGGCGCGTAGTTCATCACGTGGTCGTGCAGCATCTGCGGCGCGGCCGGGTCCTGGGCGCGGAACGCCTCGATCAGGCGGGCGTGCTCGGCGGACTTGGAGTAGATCTCCGTCTTGTGCAGGCGCAGGGACAGGGTCGTCCACAGCTCGATGCCCAGCCCCTCCCACACCGACGCAAGCAACTGGTTACCCGAACACTCGACGACGACACGGTGGAAATCGATGCTCAACCGGATCTGCCGATCCAGGTCGCCCGCGCGGGCAGCCTCGGCCAGGCGGGCGTTCTGGGCCTCCAGCTCGTCGAGGCGGGCCTTGATCCGGGGCAGCGCCAGCTCGGCGGCGGTGCGCTCCAGACCGGCCCGCACCGGAAAGATCTCCCCGAGTTCGCGCTCGGTGAACGGACGCACCCGGGCGCCCCGGTTGGGCAGCGTCTCGATCAGCCGCAACGTCTCCAGCAGGCGCAACGCCTCGCGTACCGGCCCCTGGCTCACGCCCAGCTCGGCGGCGACGCGGCGCTCCACGATGCGGTCGCCCGGCTGCCAGCGGCCCGTGCTGATGCCGTCCACGATGAACTCGCGGATCTGGTCGACCAGTCCGGTGCGCTGGATCGGGGCGGGGGAATCGTCGCCGGGGGCGGGCTGGGCGGAGGCGGACGGGGCGTTCACGCACCCCATGGTAGGGGGCGCCCTCCCGCGCGCCTGGTGCGGACCCCTTGACGGAGGTCATATGATCGATCATTGATCAATGATGATCGGTGAGTGGCGCGGTGATCCCGTGGCACATCCCCCGACGGAGGAAGAAGCCGATGCCTGAGACCACAAAGGCCGCCCCGGCCCGCAGCCGCAGGACGACCCGCGCCGCGAACGCCCTGGGCCAGGGCTCCAGCAAGGGTGCCCGCAAGGGCTCCGCCAAGCCCGCCGACCAGCGGGCCAGCGCGGTCGCCCGGCAGGCGTCCGACAACGAGGCGCGCGTGGAGTTCTACCGGCAGATGCTGCTGATCCGCCGGTTCGAGGAGCGGACCGCGCGCGCCTACACCGAGGCGAAGATCGGCGGTTACTGCCACCTGAACCTCGGCGAGGAGGCCACGGTCGTCGGCCTGATGTCGGCGCTGCGTCCCACCGACTACCTGTTCACCAACTACCGCGAGCACGGGTACGCGATCGCCAAGGGCATCGAGCCGCGGCGCGTGATGGCCGAGCTGTACGGGCGCTCCACCGGCGTGTCCAAGGGCTGGGGCGGGTCGATGCACATGTTCGACACCGAGGCCCGGCTGCTCGGCGGCTACGGCATCGTCGGCGGCCAGCTCCCGCTGGCCACCGGCGCGGCGCTGGCGGTGACCTACACCGGCTCCGACGACGTCGTGATGGTCCAGATGGGCGAGGGCACCGCCGCGATCGGCGCGTTCCACGAGTCGCTGAACATCGCCGCCCTGTGGGACCTGCCGGTCGTCTTCGTGATCATCAACAACGGGCTGGGCATGGGCACCACGGTGGAGAACTCCGCCGCCGAGCCCGAGCTGTACAAGCGCGGCGCCGCCTACCGCATGGAGAGCGCCCGCGTGGACGGCACCGACGTGCTCGCCGTGCACCGGGCGGCCCGGGAGGCCGTGGAGTACGCGCGCGAGAACAGCCGTCCGTTCCTGCTGGAGGCCACCAGCCCGCGCCTGCGCGGCCACTCGGTCGTCGACCCGGCCAAGTACCGCACCAAGGAGGAGAAGGAGGCCCTCAAGGCCGCCGACCCCCTGGCCAAGGCGCAGCTGGAGCTCCAGGACGCCGGGCTGCTGACCGCCGAGGACGTCGAGCGCCTGGAGGCCGAGGTCGCCGAGATCGTCGCCGAGGCCGCCGCGTTCGCCGACGACAGCCCGCACCCGGACGTGTCGACGCTGTTCGACTACACCTACGCCACCCCGGTGCCGAACGACGTCCCGCGCCTTCCCGCCGACCCGCTGTTCCGCGTCTGAGAGGCCGCACGATGGCAATCACCACCTACCGCCAGGCCCTGCGCGACACGCTGCGGGCCGAGATGCTCCGCGACGAGAACGTCCTGCTCATGGGCGAGGAGATCGGCGTCTTCGAGGGCTCCTACAAGATCACCGAGGGGCTGCTCAAGGAGTTCGGCCCGCGCCGGGTCAAGGACACCCCGATCGCCGAGGAGGGCTTCGTCGGCGCCGCCATCGGCGCGGCGATGCTCGGCCTGCGCCCGGTCGTGGAGCTGATGACGATCAACTTCTCGCTGCTGGCGCTGGACCAGATCGTCAACCACGCCGCCAAGATCTACGGCATGTTCGGCGGCCAGAAGAGCGTGCCGATGGTCATCCGCACGCCCGGCGGCGGCGGCCAGCAGCTCGGCGCGACCCACTCGCAGAACGTCGAGCTGTACTACGCGTTCGTCCCCGGCCTGAAGGTCGTCGCGCCCAGCAACCCGCTGGACGCGGTCGCGCTGATGAAGGCGTCGATCCGCGACGACGACCCGGTGCTGTTCCTGGAGAACCTCGCCCTCTACAACACCAAGGGCGAGGTCCCCGAGGACCTGTCCACGGTCCAGCCCGCCGAGATCGGCCGGGCCGCCGTGACCCGCGAGGGCACCGACATCACGATCATCGGCTACTCGCGGATGGCGCACGTCGCCCGCGACGTCGCCGAGCGGCTGGCCGCCGAGGGCTTCTCGGCGGAGGTCGTGGACCTGCGCAGCCTGCGTCCGCTGGACCGCGAGACGATCGTGACGTCGGTCCGCAAGACCGGGTGCGCCGTCGTCGCCGAGGACGACTGGCTCACCTACGGCATCGGCGCCGAGATCGCCGCGACGGTCCAGGAGGGCGCCTTCGACTGGCTCGACGCCCCCGTCCGCCGCGTGGCGATGGCCGAGGTGCCGCTGCCCTACGCCAAGTCGCTGGAGATGGCCGCGCTGCCGTCCGGCGACGACCTGCTCACCGTCTGTCGCGAGACCCTCCGCGCGACCGGCCGTTCCACCGTGGAGACCGCCCGATGACCGAGATCCTCATGCCCCGCCTCTCCGACACGATGGAGGAGGGCGTCATCGCCGCCTGGCACAAGAAGCCGGGCGACGAGGTGGCCGTCGGCGACGTCCTGTGCGACATCGAGACCGACAAGGCCGTGATGGAGTACGAGGCGTACGAGGCCGGGACGCTGACCGAGATCCTGGTCGCCGAGGGCGAGACCGCGCGGATCGGCCAGCCGATCGCCGTCGTCGGCGGCGCGGGCGACGCTCCGGCCCCCAAGGCCGAGCCGAAGACCGAGGACAAGGCCGAGGACAAGGCCGAGGACAAGGCCGAGGCCACGCCCGCCGCCGCGCCCGCCGCCGAGGCGCAGGAGCCCGAGCCCGCCGCCGTCGCCGCCACGAACGGCCCGGCCGCCGAGGAGCGCCCGGCGTCCAACGGCGTCGCCGGCTC
>NZ_BCQR01000049.1 GCF_001552175.1 Actinomadura kijaniata NBRC 14229 | reverse complement strand
CGCCCGGCGTCCAACGGCGTCGCCGGCTCGCGCCCGCCGTCCTCGCCGCTGGCCCGCCGCCTGGCCCGCGACCACGGCCTGGACCTGAACGCCATCACCGGCACCGGCCCCGGCGGGCGGATCATCCGCGCCGACATCGAGGCCGCCATCCGCAACGGCGGCGCCGCCGCCCCGGCCGCCACTCCGGCCGCCGCCCCGGCCCCGGCTCCGGCCGCGCAGGCCCCCCGGCCCGCCGCCCCGGCCGTGACCGCCGCGGACGAGGACGTCGAGCGCGTCCCGCTGAACCGCTTCCGCAAGGTCGCCGCGCGCCGCCTGACCGAGAGCAAGCAGAACGTCCCGCACTTCTACCTCACCCGCGAGGTGGACGCCGAGGCGCTGCTGAAGTTCCGGGTCACCCTGAACGAGGCCCTGGACCCGGCCAAGGTCAGCGTCAACGACCTGGTCGTCAAGGCGGTCGCGACCGCGCTGCGCCAGCACCCGGAGATGAACGTCTCCTTCACCGAGGAGGCCCTGGTCCACCACCGGCGGGTGCACGTCGGCATCGCGGTGGCGGTCGAGGACGGCCTGCTCGTCCCGGTGATCAAGGACGCGGACCGCAAGACGGTGTCGCAGATCGGCGCCGAGACCCGCGAGCTGGCCGGGAGGGCCCGCGAGGGCAAGCTCGCGCCGCAGGACATGTCGGGCGGCACGTTCTCGGTGTCGAACCTCGGCATGTTCGGGATCAAGGAGTTCTCGGCGATCATCAACCCGCCGGAGGCCGCGATCCTGGCCGTCGGCGCCGTCCGCGACGAGCCGGTCGTGAAGGACGGCCAGATCGTTCCGGGCAAGCGCATGGCGATCACCCTGTCGGTGGACCACCGCGCCGCCGACGGCGCGACCGGCGCCCGTTTCCTCGCCACCCT
This sequence comes from Actinomadura kijaniata NBRC 14229, assembly GCF_001552175.1. Lineage (GTDB taxonomy): Bacteria > Actinomycetota > Actinomycetes > Streptosporangiales > Streptosporangiaceae > Spirillospora > Spirillospora kijaniata. Next base: position 26,995 of record NZ_BCQR01000049.1, on the reverse strand, counting down.
GGCCGAGCTGCTGGAGAACCCGCTGCGCATCGTCGCCTGACGCGCCGGCACCGCCGCCTGACGCGCACGAGGCCCGAAGGCCCCGCCGCCCCACACGGCGGGGCCTTCGCGTGTCCGTTTCCTTTCCCGGTACCGTCCGCATTCCCGCAGGTGAACGTGGGTGCGAGCGGGCGCCCGGCATGAAAGATCGGCGCGCGGGCGGCCAGGCATTGCCTCGTCGAAGCGGTTCGATGATCCTCCTGGCAGCCCCACCCTAGGAGGACGCCGTGCGTCGAGCCCCCGCCCCGCCCCCCGCCCTGTCCGCCGCCCTGGCCGCGCTGACCCTCGCCGCGACCGCCCTGACCGCCTTGGCCGCCGTCCCTCCGGCCGTCTCCCCCGCCGCGGCCGCCGAGGGCTACACCTGGAAGAACGTGCAGATCGGCGGCGGCGGATTCGTCCCGGGGATCGTGTTCAGCCGCAAGGAGCGGAACCTCGTCTACGCGCGGACCGACATCGGCGGCGCGTACCGCTGGGACCAGGCCACGCGGTCCTGGACGCCGCTGCTGGACTGGGTCGGCCGGGACCGGTGGGGCCACAACGGCGTGATCAGCATGGCCGCCGACCCGGTGGACGCCGACCGGGTGTACGCGGCCGTCGGCATGTACACCAACGACTGGGACCCCGGCCGGGGCGCGGTCCTGCGCTCGGCCGACCGGGGCCGGACCTGGCAGACCGCCGCGCTGCCGTTCAAGCTCGGCGGCAACATGCCCGGACGCGGCATGGGCGAGCGACTCGCCGTCGACCCCCACGACAACCGCGTCCTGTACCTCGGCGCGCCGGAGGGCAACGGCCTGTGGCGCAGCACCGACCGGGGCGCGACCTGGTCGAGGGTCACCGGCCTCACCGCCGTCGGCGACCACGCCGACGACCCGTCCGACACCAACGGCTACGGCAGCCACCGGCCGGGCGTGGTGTGGGTGACGTTCGACGAGGGCACCGGGACGGCCGGATCGCCCACCCGCACGATCTACGTCGGCGTCGCCGACAAGAAGAACACGGTGTACCGCAGCACCGACGCCGGAACGACCTGGGAGCCGGTGCCGGGCGCGCCCACCGGCCACATCGCGCACAAGGGCGTGCTGGACGCCGCCTCGCACACGCTCTACATCGCCACCAGCGACACGGCGGGCCCCTACGACGGGTCCAAGGGCGACGTGTGGAGGCTCGACACCCGCTCCGGCGCGTGGACCCGGATCAGCCCGGTGCCGTCCGACAGCGCCGACGCCCACTTCGGCTACAGCGGGCTGACCGTGGACCGCAACCGGCCGGGCACGCTGATGGTCGCCACCCAGATGTCGTGGTGGCCCGACGTGGTGTTCTTCCGCAGCACCGACTCCGGGAAGACGTGGACGCGCGCCTGGGACTACTCCGGCTATCCCAACCGTTCCCTCCGCTACCGGATGGACGTCACCGCGACGCCGTGGCTCACGTTCGGCGCCACCCCGGCCCCGCCGGAGACCGCGCCGAAGCTCGGCTGGATGACCGAGTCGGTGGAGATCGACCCGTTCGACTCCGACCGGCTGATGTACGGGACCGGCGCGACCCTGTACGGCACCGAGGACCTCACCGCCTGGGACCGGGGCGGGCGGTTCACCGTCCGGCCGATGGTGGAGGGGCTGGAGGAGACGGCCGTCCAGGACCTGGTCAGCCCGCCGAGCGGTGCGCCGCTGGTCAGCGCCCTGCTCGACCTGGGCGGGTTCCGTCACACGGCCCTGGACCGGGTGCCGGAGATGATGTTCACCCGGCCGAACTTCACCAGCGGCACCAGCCTGGACTACGCCGAGGCGAAGCCCGAGGTCATGGTGCGGGCGGGCGACTTCACCGACGCCGACCGCCCGGCCGACAGCCATGTGGCGTTCTCCACCGACGGCGGCGCGACCTGGACGCAGGGGCCCGAGCCGTCCGGGGTGAACCGGGGCGGCACCGTCGCGGCCGGGGCCGACGGCGCGAACTTCGTCTGGGCGCCCGGCGACGCCGGTCAGCCCGTCGTGCACGCCACCGGCCCGGACTCCGGGTGGACCCGTGCGACCGGCGTGCCCGCCAACGCCGTCGTCGAGTCCGACCGGGTGAACCCGCGCAGGTTCTACGCGCTCGCCGAGGGCAGGCTCCACGTCAGCGCCGACGGCGGCCGGTCGTTCACCGCCGCCGCCACGGGACTGCCGACCGGGCGGGCCCGGTTCAAGGCCGTGCCGGGCGCGGAGGGCGAGATCTGGGTGGCGGGCGACAGCGGCCTGTACCGCTCGACCGACTCCGGGGCCACCTTCACCAAGCTCCCCGGCGTGACCGGCGCGGTGAACGTCGGGTTCGGCAAGGCCGCGCCCGGTCGCACCCGCCCGGCCGTCTACCTGGTCGCGACCGTCAACGGCCAGGACGGGCTGTTCCGGTCCGACGACACCGGGGCCACCTGGGTCCGCGTCAACGACGACCGCCACCAGTACGGCAACATGGGTGACGCCCTCACCGGCGACCCGCGCGTCTACGGCCGCGTCTACCTCGGCACCAACGGCCGGGGCATCGTCTACGGCGACCTCGGCGGCGGTGGTCCCACCGATCCCCCTCCGACGACCGGATGCAAGGCCGTCTACCGGCAGACCGGCTCCTGGTCCGGCGGCCACCAGGGCGAGGTCACCGTCACCAACACCGGCGCCTCCCCCGCCAAGGGCTGGAAGGTGACCTGGACCTTCCCCGCCGGACGGACCGTCTCCGCCTCCTGGAACGCCAGGGTCACCCAGCAGGGGACGGCGGTGACCGCCGTCCACGAATCCTGGAACGGCTCGCTGGCCGCGGGCGGCGCCACCTCGTTCGGGTTCACCGCCACCGGCGCACCGGCGGAGATCGCCCCCTCCTGCACGGCCGGGTGACCGCGCGGGGGCCGGGCGGTCCCCCGTCCGCCCGGCCCCCGCGCCGGCCCCCGCGTCAGGCCGAGTCGCGGCGGACCAGGCGGGTCCTCAGCACCACGCCCCGGTCCCGGCCCCGGCGGCCGCCGATCCGGTCCAGCAGCTCGCGCACCAGGCGCGCGCCCATCTCCTCCACCGGCTGCCGCACGGTGGTCAGCCGGGGCACCGCCCGCTGCGCGAACGGGCCGTCGTCGAACCCGACCACCGCCACGTCGTCGGGCACCCGGCGGCCCGCGCGGCGCAGCGCGCTCAGCGCGCCGACCGCCATCGCGTCGGAGGCGGCCAGCACCGCGTCCAGCCCCGGCCGCCGCGCCAGCAGCCGGTTCATCGCGTGCTCGCCCGACAGCCGCCCGAAGTCGCCGCGCGCCACCAGCCCGTCGGTCGACAGCCCGGCCTCCGCCAGGGCGGACCGGTAGCCCGACAGCCGGTCCGCGCCCGCGCTCATGTCCGGGGGCCCGGCGATGGTCGCGACGGCGGTGCGCCCGGACGCCAGCAGGTGGCGGACCGCCAGGCGGGCGCCGCCGAGGTTGTCGGCGTCCACGAACGGCAGCGGCGGCCCGCACAGCGGCCGTCCGGCCAGCACCACGGGCGGGCCGGTCCGCGCCAGCACGGCGGGATGGTCGCGGCGCGCCCCGACCACCAGCGCCCCGGCGGCGTGCCCGCCGCGCAGGTACTGCGCGGCGCACCCGTCGCCGAGCGCCCGCGCGTCCCGGCCCGCCATCAGGACCGCCAGCGGGGCCCGGCCGTCGAGTTCCCGCTCGACGCCGTGCAGCAGGCGGGCGAAGAAGGGGTCGGCGAAGACCCGCTCGCTGTCCTCGCACAGCACCACCGCGACCGCCGTCCCCGGCGGGGCGGCGCGCAGCGCGGAGCGGCGGGGGACGTACCCGAGCTGGCGGACCGCCGCCTCGACCTGGTCGCGGGCCGCGCGGCTGACGCGGGCCGAGCCGCTGAGCACCCGCGAGGCGGTCGCCGGGGACACCCCGGCGAGCGCGGCGACATGGGACAGGGTCGGGGCCCGGTCGACGGTTCCGGTGCCGGCCTCGGGGGATTCGGTGCAGGAGTCGGCGTACGCCACGACGGCACTCCCTTCTGGGGTGGAGTTCCGGCCCCACCGGGCCGGGCGGGGAATATGGGAGCGCTCCCAAGATCGGTGAAATGGGACATCCTGTCAAGACCACCGCACCAATTACGTCAACCCGACCTTTCCTTTCCGAGAAAGACCGTGAAAGGCGTGAAAAGCACTTCCTTCCGGGCGCGGACCGGCTTACGTTCGCCACGACTTTGTTGTGGGAGCGCTCCCATAAAGTGCGTTCCCCCGCCCGCCGATCGGAGGTCCCATGAGACTGCCCGCCACCGCGGTCCTCGCCTCGGCGGTCCGCGCGCTGTGTCTGGTGGCGCTGGCGCTCGGCGTCGTCGCCGGCGGCGCCGGAGCCCTCCGCGCCGCCGCCGACGACGCCGTCCGGTGCGAGGTCGGCTACGCCACCGAGGACTGGGGCACGGGCTTCACGGCCCGGATCACCGTCACCAACCGCGGCCCCGCCCTCGCCACCTGGACCTTGACCTTCTCCCACACCGGCGACCAGCGTCTCCAGCAGGGCTGGAACGGCCGCTGGAGCCAGTCGGGCCGCGACGTCACCGTCACCGCCGAGAGCTGGAACGCCGCGCTGCCGACCGGCGCGCAGGTCACCACCGGGGCCACCTTCTCCCACAGCGGCCGCAACGACGCCCCCACCGCGTTCAGCGTCAACGGCGCCCCCTGCGGCGGCGGCGCCCCGACCACGCCGCCCACCACTCCCCCGACCACTCCGCCGGGCACGGCCGCGCCCAAGCTGAAGGTCTCGGGCAACACCCTGGTCGACGCGAACGGCAGGACCGTCCGGCTGCGCGGGGTGAACCGGTCCGGCGGCGAGTTCGCCTGCGTGCAGGGCTGGGGCTTCTGGGACGGCCCGATGGACGCCGCCTCGGTCGCCGCCATCAAGAGCTGGAACGTCAACGCCGTCCGCGTCCCGCTCAACGCCGACTGCTGGCTCGGCCTGCCGAACGTCTCCGCCACCTACCGGGGCGCGGCCTACCAGGAGCAGGTCCGCGCCTACGTGGACCTGCTGCTCCGCAACGGACTCACCCCCATCCTCGACCTGCACTGGAGCAACGGCCTGTACACCGGGCACGGCTCGCACTGCTCCACGGCCGACGCCGTCTGCCAGAAGCCGATGCCCGACGCCCGGTACGCCCCCGAGTTCTGGAAGCAGGTCGCCACCGCCTACCGCGACCGCACCGAGGTGGTGTTCGACCTGTTCAACGAGCCGTTCCCCGACTTCCTCCAGACCATGGACCGCGACCAGGCCTGGAAGTGCTGGCGCGACGGCGGCGACGCCTGCACCGGCCTCACCTACCGGGCGGCCGGGATGCGCGACCTGCTGGACGCCGTGCGCGGCACCGGGGCGGCCAACGTGGTCCTGGCCACCGGGATCGCCTACTCCAACGACCTCGGCCGGTGGCTGGAGCACCGCCCGGACGACCCCACCGGGAACCTGGCGGCGGCCTGGCACTCCTACAACTTCAACACCTGCTCCAACGCCGACTGCTGGGAACGCACCCTGGCCCCGGTCGCCGCGAAGGTCCCGCTGGTCGCCGGGGAGATCGGCGAGAACACCTGCGGCCACTCCTACGTGGACGCCCTGATGGCCTGGCTCGACCGGCTGCCGGGCGCCTCCTACCTCGGCTGGACCTGGAACACCTGGAACTGCTCCAGCGGCCCGGCCCTCATCAGCTCCTACGACGGCACGCCCACCCCCTACGGCGCCGGTCTCCGCGACCATCTGCGCGCCTTGGCCCGATCCTGAGGAGGATCCGAGAAGATGAGAACACCCCCCATCCGATTCCCCCGCCGCGGCGCGGCGGCCGGGGCGGCGGCGCTGCTGCTGGCCTCCGGGACGGTCGCGCTGGCCCAGCTCCCGGCCGGCGCCGCCGCGGGATGCAAGGTCGACTACGCGGTCAACCAGTGGTCCGGCGGCTTCACCGCCAGCGTGACCGTCACCAACCTCGGCGACGCGCTCAACGGCTGGACCCTGGAGTGGGACTTCGCCGGAGACCAGAAGGTCACCCAGGGCTGGAACGGCGAGTTCACCCAGGCCGGCAAGCACGTCACGGTCAGGAACCCGTCCTGGGCGGCGTCGCTGGGCAAGGGCGCCACCGTCACGCCCGGCTTCCAGGCGACGTTCGGCGGGACCAACGACAAGCCCGCCGCGTTCAAGCTGAACGGCACCCTCTGCACCGGCTCGACCGGCCCGACCGACCCGCCCACCGACCCGCCGACCGACCCGCCCGGCGGACGGGTGGACAACCCGTACGTCGGGGTCAAGGCGTACGTGAACCCCGAGTGGTCGGCCAGGGCCGCCGCCGAGCCCGGCGGCAGCAAGGTCGCCAACCAGCCGACCGGGGTGTGGCTGGACCGCATCGCGGCGATCCAGGGCGTCAACGGCGGGATGGGCCTGCGCGCCCACCTGGACAAGGCGCTGGAGCAGGGCGCGGGCGTCGTCCAGCTCGTCGTCTACAACCTGCCCGGCCGCGACTGCTCGGCGCTGGCCTCCAACGGCGAGCTCAAGGCCGACCAGATCGACGACTACAAGACCCGGTACATCGACCCGATCGCCGCCATCCTGAAGGACGCCAGGTACGCCAGGCTGCGGATCGTCACCGTCGTGGAGATCGACTCGCTGCCGAACCTGGTCACCAACGTCAAGCCGCGGCCCACCTGGACCGAGAACTGCGAGACGATGAAGGCCAACGGCAACTACCAGGCGGGCATCGCCTACGCGCTGAAGCAGTTCGGGGCGATTCCCAACGTCTACAACTACCTGGACGTCGGCCACCACGGCTGGCTCGGCTGGGACACCAACCTCGGCCCGTCCGCCGAGCTGCTCGCCCAGGTCGCCAAGGACTCCGGGTCGGTGAGGAACGTCCACGGCTTCATCACCAACACCGCCAACTACGGCGCGACCAAGGAGCCGTACTTCGGCATCAACGACTCCGTCAACGGCACCTCGGTGCGCCAGTCCAAGTGGGTCGACTGGAACTGGTACGTCGATGAGACCAGCTACGCGCAGGGCATGCGGCAGCGCCTGGTCCAGGCGGGCTTCGACCCCGGCGTCGGCGTGCTGATCGACACCTCCCGCAACGGCTGGGGCGGCCCGAACCGGCCCACCGGTCCCGGACCGAAGACCAGTGTGGACGCCTACGTCGACGGCAGCCGCATCGACCGCCGCATCCACCTGGGCAACTGGTGCAACCAGGCCGGGGCGGGGCTCGGCGAGCGTCCCAAGGCCGCGCCCGAGCCCGGCATCGACGCCTACGTGTGGATGAAGCCCCCGGGCGAGTCCGACGGGGCCAGCCGCGAGATCCCCAACAACGAGGGCAAGGGCTTCGACCGGATGTGCGACCCGACCTACGAGGGCAATCCGCGGAACAACCACAACATGTCCGGCGCGCGGCCGAACATGCCGCTGTCGGGCCACTGGTCCTCCGAGCAGTTCCAGGAACTGCTGAAGAACGCCTACCCGGCGCTCGACTGACCCGTTCCCACCGTCGAATCGCCGTCGAATCACCGACGGTCCGCTGTCGAATGATCGTCGAATCCCCGTGAATCGTGGCGTGCCGTACGGCACGCCACGATTCCGCGTTCCGGGGAATGCGCCGCTATTTTCCGCCGCGTTTTTGTCAGGACGCGTTCAGCGGTGGCGGACGCGGACGACGAGCTTGCCGACGGCGGCGTCGGCCTCCATGTCGGCGTGGGCCCGGCGGACCTCCTCCAGCCCGTCGTAGACCCGGTGGACGGGGAACGAGAGGCGGCCCGCGGCGACGGCGTCCAGCGTCCGCTGCAACACCTGCGGCGGCAGGTCGGAGGCGTCGCCGCCGTAGGCGGTCAGCCGCACGCCCGTGGGAATGTACTCGATCGGGTAGAAGTCCTCGACGGTCCACTCGTTGGACAGCATCCCGGTGAAGCAGACGGTGCCGTGCACGGCGGTGGCGGCCAGGGTGTCGCGCAGGGTCGGGGTGCCGACCAGCTCCAGGGCGGCGTCCACGCCGCCGGGGACGATCGCGCGCACCGCCTCGGCGATCCGCCCGGTGTCCTCGATCGGGTGGTCCACGCCGGCGGCGCGCAGCGCGTCGAACCGCTCCGGCCGCCGGGTGGTGGCGAGGACGGTGGCGCCCATGTCCCTGGCCAGCGCCGCGGCGGCCGTCCCGACCGACGAGGTGCCGCCCCGGACCAGCAGGGTCTGGCCGGGCCGCAGGTCCAGTCCGGTGGTGAGCGAGCCGTTGGCGGTCTGGAGCATCTCCGGGAGTGCGCCGACCACGTCCCACGGCAGGTCGGTGGCGATGGGGATGACCTGCCGCTCGGGCACGCAGGTGTACTCGGCGTAGCCGCCGTCGAAGGTCCGCCCCATCCCGCCCATCATGGCCACCACCTGCCGGCCGGGCTCCAGGGCGCTGCCGGGCGGCGCCGCGTCCACGACCCCGGCGGCCTCGATGCCGGGCACGCGCGGGAACGTCACCCCCTGGGCCAGCCCGAGCCGGGTGTGCAGCTCCGAGCGGTTGATCCCGAACGCCTCCACGCGGATCCGGACCCAGCCCGGCTCCGGCTCGGGCAGCGGCAGCTCGGCCAGCCGCAGGTTGCCCACGGGCCCGGGGCCGCTCAGCACCACGGCCCGCATCACGTCGGCCATCGTCGCCTCCTCGTCGATCATGGATGCCCATCATGCAGGTGCCTGGACGGCGACGAGGCCCGGACCCCCGCCGTGTTCCGCCCGCCGTCTCCTGTCCGGAGACGGCGGGCGGCTGCGCGAGGTCCGGGCCTCGTTCTGCCAGTGCTTCGTCCTGCCGGTGCTTCGTCCTGCCGGTTCCTCCCTCAGCGGGCGGCGCGGTGGACCGCGACGGGTTCCAGGCTGAGCGAGCCGACCGTCGCGGGCTCCTGGGCGACGACCGCGAGGGCGAGGGTGTTGCGGCCCCGCTCGCGCAGCACGCCCGCCGGGAGGGTGAAGTCGCGCTGCACTCCCCCGGCGACGTACTCGCCCATGTTCCAGCCGTTGACGAACAGCAGCACCCGGTACTTGCCGGTGCCTCCCCTGACGCGCAGGACCACGGGGACGTCATGGTCCTTCGGCAGGTTCAGGCCGGCGGTCGTGCGGTACCAGGTGACGCCCGGCTCCACCCGCCACGACGCCCGTCCCCAGGAGCGGTCGGCGCGGCCCGGCAGGTGCCATCCGGCGCGTTCGCCGTGCAGGCCGCCGGTGTTGAGGGGACCGCGCGCCCGGTCGTCGCCGCGCGCGCCCTGGATCCTCCAGGTGAGCGCGGCGGCCGAGCCGGGCAGGGCGGCGGCGACCAGGCCGCGCGGCTGCTTGTGGCGCAGGTCGTCGGCGGTCCAGTCGTCGTTGTGGCCCATGTTCTCCACCAGCACCGACAGGACGGCCTCCTTCCCCTTCTCCAGCAGGCCGGGCGGGACCTGGAAGGTGCCCGGCCCGGGGTCGGGGTTGACCGGGGCGTCGGCGTCCTTCTGCTCGCCGCCCGCCGCCGAGCCGAGGTGGCGGCCGTTCAGCCACACCTGGTACACGCCGCCCCGGCCGGTGATCGCGTTGAGCTTCACCGTCGTCTCGTCGCCGGTGGCGGTGAAGCGGCCCCGGTACCAGACGTGGCCGTGGTGGTGGCCGTAGTCGTCGGCGTACAGCACCGGCAGGGTCTTCGGCTTGTGCGGGCTGACGGTGGTGGTCCGGTCGGCGACGGTCCAGCCGGAGTCGTCGAACGCCGGGTCCGCCTCCGGGGCGCCCGCGGCCATCCGCCAGCCCTTCAGGTCGGGCAGGCGCACCGGGCGCGGGCCCGGCGCCGTCGCCAGCAGCGAGCCGCTGGGGGTGGTGCGGGCGGGCAGCGTCCGGCCGTTCAGCCGCAGGCGGCGGACCGGGGCGAACACCTCGACCGGACCGGCCTTGGCCGTGTCGGCGCGCAGGTCGGCCGTGGTCCCGGCGGTGCGGGCCGACCGCACCAGGTCCGTGCCGCGCACCAGCGTGCCGTCCACGCGCCAGAACTTCGCCGCCTCCGCCTCGGTGCCGAGCATCAGCAGCAGCGGGGGCCGCCCGCCGCCGGTGACCCGGACGCGGGTCAGTCCGCGGTGGGTGTAGTCCAGCCGCAGGTCGCCGCCCGCGTAGGAGGCGCGGGCCTCGCCCTCCAGCACCTTGACGGTGGGCGGGGAGGCGTAGCGCAGGATCGTCGTTCCGGGGACCCCCTCGGTGCCGTACAGGACGGCGACGTCCCGGCCGCCGGGCCGGGTGTGGGTGAGCAGCTCGGAGGTCGAGACGGCCAGGCGCTGGCCGCCCATGGCGTAGTCGGACAGCAGCAGCTTGGCGTCGCGGCCCTTGAGCCGGACCGGCAGCGTGTGGGTGCCGGTGGTGGTCTTCCAGGTGACGTTCGCCGACGCGTCGGCGTTCGTGGTGCGGTCGGGGTGGCGCACCAGCGTGATCCGCGTGCCGTCGTCGGGGTTGGCGCGGGACTCGGTGTGCACGGCCGCGTCGTCGGAGGCGGGCGCGGTGGCCGGGTCGGTGCGGGTCAGCGGCGCGACGGTGGTCACCAGGTAGCCCTGCCGCCTGAACTCGTCGTACTTGGCGGTGAGCTGCCGGTTCTCGGTGATGGGCGCGCCGTAGTCGTAGGAGGTGTAGACGTCGTTGGGCTGGGCGAGGCGCCCCCAGTTGGTGCCGCCGAACGCCATGTAGTAGCCGAACATCGTCGCGCCGGAGGCGACCAGGTTCGACTTGTAGTAGACCTTCATGAACGCCGGGCCGGTCAGCTCGCGGCACTTGTCGTAGCCCGCGTTCTGCTGGTCGATCGCGCCCGCCTGGTACTCGGCGGCGTAGGCGGGGGCCCTGTCGCTGAGGCGTTCGGTGAGGCCGGGTCCCCACACGCCCCACACGTCGGTCTCACGGCAGTTGAAGCCCTGCGGGTAGTCGTCGACTCCGGGGATGTCCACCGCGCCCTCGCCCTCGGCCCACTTGGGCGTCCAGGACGCGTCGCAGCACTGGTTGTGGGTGATGGGGACGTCGATCCCGGCGGCGCGGGCCCGTTTCTTGATGTCCTCCATGTAGGCGGGGTCGGTGTTGGCGGCGTACTCGTTCTCGGCGTTGTAGAGGATCACCGAGCCGCCCCGGGTGTGCTGGTGCCGGGCGATGATCGGGTTGATGCGGTCCAGCCACTCGCGGTAGGCGCGGGTGTAGCCGGGGTCGCTGGAGCGGGCCCGGCCGGGGACGTTCTTCAGCCAGGCGGGCAGGCCACCGCCGGTGGTCTCGGCGTTGATGTAGGGGCCGGGGCGGGCCACGACGTGCAGGCCGAGCTCCTTGGTCAGGCGCAGCAGCCGGTCCACGTCGCGGACGCCGGTGAAGTCGTACCGGCCGGGGGCGGGCGAGTGGTAGCCCCAGTGGAAGTAGAGGGAGACGCCGTTGAACCCGGCGGCCTTGATCTTCTCCAGCACGTCGCGCCACAGCTCGGGGCTCGGCAGGCGGAAGTAGTGGAACTCGCCCGCCCACAGCAGGACGCGGCGGCCGTCGACCGAAATCGAGTGGCGGTCGTAGGTGACGCGGTGGGAGGGAGCGGAGGTCTGGGCGGGGGACTGGGCGGTGGGCTGGGCGGTGGCGGGGGCGGCCAGCAGGGAGAGGGAGACGAGGAGCGCGGACAGGAGGGCTGCTGTTCGGCGCATGGCTGGTGTTCCTTTCGGGAGACGTCCCGCCCGCGCGGGGGTGTGTGGAGCGCGGGCGGGACGCCGGTCCGGAATGCGGAATCAGCGGGTCGGGATCAGCGGGTCAGGGCGAAGGAGCTCAGCCGCGCGTCGCCGCCGAACACCAGGTAGACGTCGCGGCGTCCGGTCGCGCCGGTCAGCGCGGCCGTGGCCTCCCGGTAGGCGTAGCGGTCCCCGGTGGAGGGGATCGTCAGCGTTCCGGCGAGCGGGCCGTCGGGGCGGTCCAGGCGGACCTGGACGGTCGTGCCGCCCTCGGCCTCGCGCGCCGCCCTGGCCTTGATCCCGGTGACGCCCCTGCCGAGGTCGGCTCCGGCGAACTTGATCCATCCGCCGGGGCCCGCGCCCACCGCGTCGCCGCGGACCTTGGACTCGTCGACCAGCAGGGCGTTCTGCTGGTCGTCGAAGTCGGCGGCGCGGGTCGGCTTCGCCAGGTCGCGGGCGGGGACCTTCTCGCCGCGCACCGCGAGCGTGGCGCGCTGGCGGATGTCGGCGGAGGAGGAGCCGATCAGGATGTCGTGGCTTGCCTTCTCCACGGTCCAGCGGTTGCGGGTGACGTCCCAGTGGGCCAGGTCGGCGGCCCGCAGCCTCAGCGTGACAGTGCGGGTCTGCCCGGCCTTCAGGTGGACCTTCTGGAACGCGCGAAGCTGCTTGACCGGCTGCTTCACCCGCGAGGTCCGCTGGTGGGTGTAGAGCTGCACGACCTCGTCGGCGGCGGTCCGGGAGGTGTTGGTGACCGGCACCTGGACGGTGACGGTGCCGTTGGCCGCGGTGGAACGGCTGCTCAGGCGCGGCTTGCCGTACCGGAACGAGCCGTAGGACAGCCCGTGCCCGAACGGGTACAGCGGCTTGCCCTTGAAGTACAGGTAGGTGCGGTCGGTCTTGATGATGTCGTATTCGAGGATGTCGGGCAGGTCGTTCTCGGAGCGGTACCAGGTCTGCGGCAGGCGGCCCGACGGGCTGGCGTCGCCGAACAGGACGCTCGCCAGCGCGTTGCCGGTCTCGGCCCCGGCGTGGCTGGTCCACAGCAGCGCCGGGACGTTGTCCTGCTCCCAGGTGAGGGTGGTCGGGTAGCTGTTCTCGACGATGACGACGGTGTTGGGGTTGGCCTTGCGCACCGCCTTGATCAGTTCGGACTGGCGCTCGGCCAGCGCCATGGTGGTGCGGTCGTGGTCCTCGCGGCCGTTGATGAACGGCATCGAGCCGACCACCACGACGGCGGTGTCGGCGCCGGTCGCGACCTTGACCGCCTCGTCCACGCCGTCGCGCACGACCTCGCGGGTGAAGCGGGTGGCCTCGCCCTTGGACGCGAGGACGAGGGTGCCGTCGTCGCCCGCCTTCAGGTAGGTCTTGGCGGGCTCGGCCCAGTCGTAGGCCTTCTCGTACCCGGCGTAGCGCAGCAGGACGCCGTCGCCGTCGCGCTCCAGCTTGAACATCTGCTGGACGAACCAGCCGTTGGGCTGGTCCTGGTCGTTGACCATCGTGTCGCCCCAGTTGAAGCGGCCGACGGTCTTGCCGTTGGCGACGCTGCGCAGGGTCACCACGCCCTGGCCCCAGTCGAACACGTCGAACTGCTCGGCCGCGCCCGGCTTCTCGGCGGACAGCTTCAGCGGAGCGCCCGCCGCGCCGGTCCCGGCGGTGACGTACTTCCCGCTGTCGGCGTCCTTGAGGGCGATGCGGTCCGCGCCCTCGCTGCCGGTGACGGTCCCGGCGGAGCCGAGCCGGTTGCGGATCCCGGCGAGCGGGGTGACCTTGTAGGGCAGCGCGCCGGAGTACCAGTCGGTGTAGAGGGTGTCGGCGAGCGGGCCGACGACCGCGACCTTCTTGTTCTTGGCCGCGTCCAGCGGCAGCGCCCTGTTCTGGTTCTTCAGCAGGACGGTCTGCTCGGTGGCGGCCTGCCGGGCCAGGCGCTGGTGCGCCGGGCTGTTGACCACGCTCTTGGTGATCTTGGCGTAGGGGCCGCCGTCGGGGTCGAACTCGCCGAGGCGCACCCGGATGCTGAGGATGTGCCGGACGGCGGTGTCGACGTCGCGCTCGGCCAGGTACTTCTTGTCCAGCGCCTCCTTGATGGCGGCGATGGTCTTGGCGGAGTTGGTGTCGTCGGTGGTGAAGCTGTCCACGCCCGCCTTGATCGTGGCGGCGTCGGCCTCGGCGAGGCTGCCGTAGTACTTCTGCGAGTTGACCAGGTTGTTGGGGCCGCCCGCGTCGGTGACGTTGAACAGCGTCTTGGACGCCCAGGCGCGCACCAGGTCGTTGGCGTCGGCGTGGGCGGTGGCGGGACGGCCGTTGATGAGGTTGTAGGCCGTCATGACGCCGGTGGCGGCGTCGGCCGACAGCGGCAGCTTGAACGGGACCTCGTCGTACTCCTTCTTCACGCGCGGGCGCAGGCTGGAGGAGGTGGTGTCGCGGCGGACCTCGTTGTTGTTGGCCAGGTAGTGCTTCACCACCGGGGCCGCCTTGAGGTACTTGGGGTGGTCGCCCTGCATGCCCTTGCCGTAGGCGGTGCCGAGCAGGCCCGACAGCAGCGGGTCCTCGGAGTAGCCCTCCTCGTTGCGGCCCCAGCGCGGGTCGCGCAGCAGGTTGACGACCGGGGCCCACAGCTGGAGGCCCCAGACGTCGGAGTTCTCCTTGTTGTAGCCGCGCGCCTCGTCGCCGACCGCCGACCCGACCTTCTTGATCAGGCCGGGGTTCCAGGTCGCGCCGAGTCCGACCGACTGCGGGAAGACGGTGGCGGTCGCGGTGCGGACGGCGCCGCCCGCGTTGACGTCGGTGGACCAGGCCAGGCCGTGCAGCGCCTCGGTGCCGGTCTTGAAGCGCTTGATCCCGAGCCGCGGGATCGCGGGCTGGTACTGGTGCAGCAGGGAGATCTTCTCGTCGAGGGTGAGGCGGCCGGCCAGGTCGTTCACCCGGGCGTCCACCGACAGCCGGGGGTTCTGGAACGGGTAGGACTGCCGGGCCTGCGCCGGAACCGCCGCGAGGGTGGTCATCGCCAGGGCCGGGGCCAGCAACAGGGCCGTCGTCCTGGTCCTCGCCGCTCTGCTCCTGGGCGGGCGGGCCCTTCGAAGGGTGGTGCGCACCGACTCTCCTTTTGGTCGAAGCGATTCGAATGTGCCGGAAACTGCTCCCCCGAGAACTCGTGCCGTCGAGCGCCTCGCTGTCGAAGCGCTTCGACGATGGGCCGCGTGGGCCCGGAACGGTGGACTCCTCTCAGTCGGCCGCCGGGGCGGCGCTGCTGGCGCGCGCGGTCAGGGCGGGCGGCAGCAGGGTGGCGGCGGGCACGGGCTCGCCGTCGAGCTTGCCCATCAGCAGCTCCACGGCGCGGCGGCCCACCTCCTCGGCGGGGATCGCCACCGACGTCAGCGGCGGCTCGGCCTGTTCGGCGACCTCGTCCGGGCAGATCGCGACCACCGACAGGTCGCCGGGGACGCGCCGTCCCGCGGACTGGAACGCCCGCACCAGCGGCTCGGCGATCGGCTCGTTGTGGACGACGACGCCGGTGAGGCCGGGCCGCTCGGCCAGCAGCCGGGCGACCAGCGCGCGGGCCGCCTCGACGGTGGCCTCGCACGGGTAGAACCCGGCGTCCAGGGCGAGCCGCTCGGCGGTCGCGGTGAAGCCCTCGGCGACGCGCTCGGCGAAGCCGGTGCGGCGGGCGTAGACCTCCGGCGGCGAGCCGACCAGCGCGACGTCGCGGTGCCCGAGCTCGGCCAGGTGCGTCAGGCACGCCTCGGCGGCGGCGCGGAAGTCCAGGTCGATGCAGGTCAGGTCGGTCGCGTCGGCGGGGAACCCGATCAGCACCGAGGGGCGGCCCAGCGACCGCAGCAGCGGCAGCCGGGGGTCGTCCAGCTGCACGTCCATCACGATCAGCGCGTCCACCAGGGCGCTGTCGGCGACCCGGCGCAGCCCCTCCTCGCCCTCCTCCTGGGTGAGCAGCAGCACGTCGTGGTCGAACGACCGGGCCGTGGTGACCACCGCGGTCGCGAACCGCATCACCACCGGGACGTGGATGCCGGTGCGCAGCGGCAGCATCAGCGCCAGCACGTTGGACCGGCTGCTGGCCAGGGCGCGGGCCCCGGCGTGCGGCCGGTAGCCGAGCTGGCGGATGCTGGCCAGCACCCGCTCGCGGGTCTCCGCCGAGATCGAGCGCTTGCCGCTCAGCACGTAGGAGACCGTGCTCGGCGACACCCCCGCGTGCCGCGCCACGTCACTGATCTTGACCACGGACCGTCCCCTGTCGAACCGATTCGATAACTGATCCTACGGCGGCCCGCCGCGCCGCGACGCCGCGTCTCCCGAGCGCTCGCTCGCCGACCACCATGGCCGAAGCCGCGACCGCGAGCAACCCTCCGGCCAGTGCCGCTCCACGCGCCCCGGCGACCGGCAGCACCAGCCCGCCGACCAGAGCGCCGCCGCCGATGCCGACGTTGAACGCCGCCGAGGTGCCCGCCGAGGCGACCGCGGTGTCGCCGGGCGCGGTCTGCATGGCCCGCGCCTGCATGGCGGTGGCCAGGCCGGGCAGCCCGAACCCCAGCAGCGCCAGCAGCACGGCCGCCGCGACCGGGTCCGCCCCGAACGCCGCCATGCCCAGCAGCGCCACCGACAGCAGCGCCAGCGAGCCGCCCAGCAGGGCGCGCGGCCCCCGGTCCACCACCGCGCCGGCGAAGACCAGCCCGGCGATGTCGGCGGCGCCGTTGAGCGCCAGCAGCGGCCCGAGCGCGGCGTCGGGGTAGCCGCTGTCGCGGGTCAGCAGGTCGGTGACGTAGGTGAACAGGCTGAACACCCCGCCGACGCCGAGCGCGGTGACCGTCACCAGCAGCAGGTAGGCGCGGCGGCTGGGTTCGGTGCCGGCGGCGACGTCCCCGGGCCCGGTGGCGCCGGGCCGCAGCAGCGCCACCACCGCCGCCAGCGCCACCGCGCCGAGCACGCTCAGCACCGCGAACGCCGCGCGCCAGCCCGCCTGCTGCCCCAGCCAGGTGCCCGCCGGGACGCCCAGCACCACGGCCAGCGACCCGCCGCCGAACACGAACGCGGCGGCCCGGCCGCGCCGTCCGGGCGCGACCAGCCCGGCGGCGGCCACCACCGCCACCGGCCAGAACACCGCGTGCGCCAGGGCGGTCAGCAGCCGCGCGCCCAGCAGCGTCCAGTAGCCGGTGGCGACCGCCGACCAGACGGTGGCCAGCGCGAACGCCGCCAGCACGCCGATCAGCAGGGTGCGGCGCGGCATCCGCCCGGCCAGTTTCACCAGCGGGACCGACACCACGGCGACCGTCAGCCCGTACCCGGTCACCAGCAGCCCGACGCGCGTCGGGTCGGTGTCCAGACCCTCGGCGATCAGGCCGAGCAGCCCGATCGGCAGGCTCTCGGCGGTGCCGAAGCAGAACGCCGCCAGGGCCAGCGCGCCGACGGCCGCCGTGGCGCGGTTCATCGTCGCGCCACCTCCGCCAGGTGGGCGCGGTACCAGTGGGCGCTGTCCTTCCAGGTGCGGGCGCCGGTGGCGTAGTCGACGTGCAGCAGCCCGAAGCGCTTGGAGTAGCCGTGCGACCATTCGAAGTTGTCGAGCAGCGACCAGGCGAAGTACCCGCGCACGTCCGCCCCGGCCTCGCGGGCCAGCCGCACCGCCTCGATGTGGTCGCGCAGGTAGGCGACGCGGCGGTCGTCGTGGACGCGGCGCCCGCCGGAGGCGTCGGCGGTCACCCGGTCGTCGAACGCCGCCCCGTTCTCGGTGATCAGCAGGGGCGTGTCGGGGTACTCGCGGCGCAGCCGCAGCAGCAGCTCGGTCAGCCCGGTGGCGTCGACCGGCCAGCCCATCTCCGTGTACGGGCCGGGCTGCCGGGGGAACGCCACGTCGTCGCAGCCCACGAACGGCGTCGCCGCGCCGTCGGCGTGGCCGTGGTCGGAGTCGGGCGCGGGCGAGCCGTCCCCGTCCCGGGCGAGGGTGGGGTTGTAGTAGTTGACGCCGAGCGCGTCCAGCGGCGCGGCGATCACGGCCTGGTCGCCGTCGCGGACGAACCCCCAGTCGGTGATCGCGGCGGTGTCGGCCAGCAGGTCGGCGGGGTAGCCGCCGCCGAGCATCGGGTCGAGGAAGACCCGGTTGGCGACCGCGTCGACCCGGCGCACCGCCTCGGGGTCGCCGCGCAGGTGGTGCAGGTTGAGGGTGACCGAGTGCCGCGCGGTGGGCGCGACCACGGCGCGCAGCGCGCCGTTGGCCAGGCCGTGCGCGAGGTTGAGGTGGTGGGCGGCGGCGAGCGCGGCGGCCGGGTCGCAGCGGCCGGGCGCGTGGACGCCGGAGGCGTAGCCGAGGAACGCCGAGCACCACGGCTCGTTCAGCGTGGTCCAGGTGTGGATCCGGTCGCCCAGCTCCTCGCCGATCGCCTCGGCGTACTCGGCGAAGCGGAACGCGGTGTCGCGGACGGGCCAGCCCCCGGCGTCCTCCACGTCCTGGGGCAGGTCCCAGTGGTAGAGGGTCGCGACCGGCGCGATGCCCCGCTCCAGCAGCGCGTCCACCAGGCGGGAGTAGAAGTCCACGCCCTCGCGGTTGAGGACGCCGCCGGGGAACACCCGCGGCCAGGAGATCGAGAAGCGGTAGGCGTTCACGCCCAGCTCCGCCAGGTGCGCCACGTCCTCCTGCCACCGGTGGTAGTGGTCGCAGGCGACGTCGCCGGTGTCGCCGTCGCGGACGCGGCCGGGGGTGCGGCTGAAGGTGTCCCAGATCGAGGGCGCGCGGCCGTCCTCGCCCGCCGCGCCCTCGATCTGGTACGCGGCCGTGGCCGCGCCCCACAGGAAGTCGTCGGGGAAGCCGTTCACCGTTCCTCCTCCAGGGTGAGGACGACCTCGCGGCCGGTGGCGCGGACCGGGTCGCGGCCCGGCAGCGCCGCGCTCCAGGCCCCGTCGTGGGCGGCGGTGACGCGGACCGTCGCGCCCTCGCGGGTGGTGGTGAACGAGGCCCCGGTGCCGGGGATCTCGGTCACGACGTGCGCGCCGTCGGGGATCTCGTACAGGCGCAGGGTGACGCCGTCGGCGTGGTCGTAGTCGGGCCGGTCGTCCACCGCGCCCTCGGGGATCACCGCGCCGGGCCGCACCAGCAGGGGGACGCTGTCATAACCGTGGCGTTCGCGGACCCAGCGGCCGCCGGCCACCCGCTCGCCGGTCAGGTAGTGCGTCCACACGCCCTCGGGCACGTAGTAGGCCACCTCGCCGTCGGCGGAGAACACCGGGGCCACCAGCAGGTCGTCGCCCAGCATGTACTGGCGTTCCAGGTGCGTGCAGGCCGGGTCGCCGGGGAACTCCACGACCATCGCCCGCATCATCGGCACGCCGCCGTCGTACGCCTGCCGCGCGGCCCCGGCCAGGTACGGCATCAGCCGCATCTTCAGCCTCGTGAAGCGCCGCAGGACCTCCACCGACTCCTCGTCGAACGCCCACGGCACCCGGTAGGAGTGGCTGCCGTGCAGGCGGCTGTGCGACGACAGCAGCCCGAACGCGATCCACCGCTTGAACAGGCCCGCGTCCGGGGTGCCCTCGAAGCCGCCGATGTCGTGGCTCCAGTACCCGAACCCCGACATCCCGAGCGACAGGCCGCCGCGCAGGCTCTCCCCCATCGCCTCGAACGTGGACTCGCAGTCGCCGCCCCAGTGGACCGGGTACTGCTGGCCGCCCGCCGTGGCCGACCGCGCGAACACCACCGCCTCGCCCTCGCCGCGCTTCTTGCGCAGCAGCTCGAAGACGGTCTGGTTGTAGATCTGGGTGTAGTAGTTGTGGGCGCGCTCGGGGTCGGAGCCGTCGTGGTAGACCACGTCGGTGGGAATGCGCTCGCCGAAGTCGGTCTTGAAGCAGTCCACGCCCATGTCGAGCAGCGCCTCCAGCTTGGCGGCGTACCACTCGCGGGCCTCGGGGTTGGTGAAGTCGACCACCGCGCAGCCGGGCTGCCACAGGTCCCACTGCCACACGTCGCCGTCGGGACGCCGCAGCAGGTACCCCTTGGCCCTGCCCTCCTCGAACAGCGGGGACCGCTGCCCGATGTAGGGGTTGATCCACACGCAGATCCGCAGCCCGCGCTCCTTGAGGCGGCGCAGCATCCCCTCCGGGTCGGGGAACACGCGCGGGTCCCACTCGAAGTCGCACCACTGGAACTCGCGCATCCAGAAGCAGTCGAAGTGGAACACGCTGAGCGGCAGGTCGCGCTCGGCCATCCCGTCGATGAACGAGGTGACGGTCGCCTCGTCGTAGTCGGTGGTGAACGACGTCGACAGCCACAGCCCGTAGGACCAGTCCGGCAGCCGCGCCGGACGGCCGGTCAGCGCGGTGTAGCGGCGCAGGATCTCCTTGGGCGTCGGGCCGTGGACGACGAAGTACTCCATCGACTGGCCCTCGACGCTGAACTGCGTGCGGGCCACCGCCTCGGAGCCGACCTCGAACGAGACGCGCCCGGGGTGGTTGACGAACACGCCGTAGCCCGCGTTCGTCAGGTAGAACGGGACGTTCTTGTAGGCCTGCTCGCTGGCGGTGCCGCCGTCGGCGTTCCAGATGTCCACCGACTGGCCGTTCTTCACCAGCGGCCCGAACCGCTCGCCCAGCCCGTAGACGTGGTGGTCCACGCCGAGGTCGAGCTGCTCGCGGACGTAGTGGCGCCCGTCGTCGGTGTCGACGATCGCCATCGCCTTGGCGCCGCTGCCGGTCAGCCGCCGCCCGTCGGCGAGGAACTCCAGCGTCCACGGGTCACGGGTGATCCGCGCGGTGAGCGTCCCGGAGGTGAGCGTCGCGGCCTCGTCGGTGACCTCGACCGCCACGTCGGCGGCGTCGTGGCACAGCCGGAACTCGGGCCGCCGCGGCTCCTCCCCCGCGAAATGCGTGATCGACACCCCGATGACGCCGGGCATGGGCGAGCTGAGCCGGACGGTGACGACCGGGCCCTTGAGCAGATCGCCCCGGTGGCGGATGCGCTGCACGGGCGCCTGCACGGTGAGCGTGCCGGGCCCGTCCTCGGCGACGTCCAGGACGTGCACGGGATACTGGGCGTGCACCCCCTCGCGCATCAGCCAGTAGCCGTCGGTGAACTTCATTATTTGATTGCCCCCGCAGTCAATCCGCGCGACAGGGTGCGCTGGAAGATCAGGAAGAACAGGACGGTCGGGATCAGGCCGAGCAGCGCGGCGGCGCTGGACATGGTGGCGTCCATGAGGCGCTGGCCCTGGAGCACGCCGAGCGCGACCGAGACCGTCTGGTTGTCGTTGGAGACCAGGAACACGAGCGGGATGAGGAACTCGTTCCAGGTCCAGATGAAGAAGAACACCATCAGCACCGACATCGTCGGCCGCAGCACCGGGAAGACGACCCGCCACAGGATCTGCCAGCGGGACGCGCCGTCGATGCGGGCGGCCTCCAGCAGCGGGCGGGGGAACGTGCTCAGCACCGACGACAGCAGGTAGGTGCCGAACGCGCTCTGGATGACGGTGAACACGATGACGACCGCGAGCCGGGTGTCGTACAGCCCGACCTGCTTGGCCAGGTAGTACAGCGGGTAGACCAGGGCCTCCTGCGGCAGCGTGTTGGCCATCAGCAGCAGGACCAGGATCGAGGTGCGGCCCCGGATGCGGCCGATGCCGAGGGCGTAGGCGTTCAGCACCGACAGCAGTACCGCGAGGACCGCGACCGAGCCGCTGATCAGGAAGCTGTTGACCAGGACGCCGCCGAAGCCGACGCGGTCCCAGAACTGGCCGAGCGCCTCGAGGCTGGGGCTGTCGGGGATCGCCAGCGGCCCCTTCTCGGAGTACTCGGCGGGCGTCTTGAGCGCGTTGAGGACGACCACGACGAACGGGATCAGCACGATCCCGGCCAGCGCGGCCAGCCCCAGCAGCACGGCGTAGGCGGCCGGGCCGCGGCGGCGGCGACGGCGGTCGCGGGTGCGCGCGGTACGCCGGGCCGAGGTCTTGGCCTGCTTGTCGGTCAGTGTCACGGTCACCGCTCCTCCCCCTGGTCACGGGCCTGCACGCGGAGGAAGACGATCGTCAGCGCGATGATGATCAGGGTGAGCACGGTCGCGACCGCCGAGCCGTAGCCGACCTCGGTCTTGTCGAAGAAGTTCTGGTACGAGTAGTAGGACGGCACGTTGGTCGCGCCTCCGGGGCCGCCCTTGGTGAGCACGTAGATCGGGGCGAACGCCTTCAGCGCCGCGATCGTCGTCCACAGCAGCACCACGAAGATCTCCGGGCGGATCTGCGGGATGGTCACGTGCCAGAACCGGCGGGACCACGACGCCCCGTCGATCTCGGCGGCCTCGTACAGCGAGGGCTCCACGCGCTGGAGGCCGGACATGAACACCACCAGCGGGAAGCCGATCTGGATCCAGACCATGACCGCCAGCACGCTCCACAGCGCGGTCGCGGGGTCGCCCAGCCAGTCGTGGGCCAGCGAGTCCAGGCCGACGGCCGTCAGCAGCTCGTTGACCGCGCCGTTCTCGGGGGCCAGCAGCCAGCTCCACACCACGCCCGCGATCACGATCGGCAGCACCTGCGGCAGGTACAGGCAGGCGCGCAGCACGCTGGCGACGCGCGGGCCGAAGTGCCGGTCGATCAGGTCGGTGAGCAGGGCGGCCAGCACCAGCCCGATCGCGGTCGGCGCCAGCGCCATGCCCACGATGACCAGCGCGTTGTGCCCGAAGGACGCCCAGAACTCGCCGTCCCCGGCCAGCTCCCGGTAGTTGCCGAGGCCGATCCACTCGGGCGTGCCGACCCCGGACCAGCGGGTGAGGCTGGTGCCGACGTTCATCAGGAACGGCACGCCGATCACGCCGGTGAACAGCAGCAGCCCCGGGACCAGGTAGGGCAGGTAGCCCAGCCGGTCCCGGGCCGCCGTCCTGCGGAGGTCGTTCGTGCTCACTTGGGCGCGCCGCCGTCGTAGTCCTTCTGGAGGCCGCCGAGGACCTCGGCGGGGGCGGTGCCGTTCATCAGCTTCTGTCCGGCGGCCACCCACTTGTCGTAGAAGCCCGGCACCGGCCAGTCGGGGTAGTAGGCCAGCCCGTCGCTCTTGGCGAGGGCGTCGAAGTCGGAGATGAGCTTCTTGGCCTTGGCGTCGGTGATGGCGGAGGCGTCGGCGGCGACCGGGACGCCGCCCCCGTTGCCCAGGGCGTTCTGGGCCTTCTTCTTCATCGTGATGTCGATGAAGTCGTAGGCGAGCTGCTTGTTCTTGGAGCCCTTGGGCACGACCCAGTGGTTGCCGCCGGAGCCGAGGGTGAGCTTGGCGCCCGGCCACGGCGCGGTCTCCCACTGGAACTTGGCGTTCTTGGCCACGCGCCCGAACCACCAGCTACCGGAGAACATCATCGGGAACTTGCCGCTGATGAACGCCACGCCCGCGTCCTCGGCCTTCAGCCCGACCGAGTTCTTGGCGACGTAGCCCTTCCTCACCCAGTCGGCGAACGTCGTGGCGCCCGCCGTCCACGCCTGGTCGGTGAGGTTGGCCTTGGTGGTGTAGCGCTGGTAGGCGTCCACCCAGGGGCGGTCGGCCTTGTCCAGGGCGAGCTGGTAGACGAACTGGTGCGCCATGTACTCGGAGCCGGCGTTGGTGAACGGCGTGACGCCCTTGCCGACGAACGCGTCCATCGCCGAGACCAGCTCGTCGTAGGTCGTCGGGATCTTCACCCCGTGCTTCTCGAACAGGTCCTTGTTGTAGTAGACCTGCAGGTACTCGGCGTAGTTGGGGACGCCGAACCACTTGTCGCCGCCCATCGTGCCCTTGGCGTCGTACTTGGCGGTGACCTGCACGCCCGGCGCGATCATCTTGTCCCAGCCGCGCTTGGTGACCTCGGGGGTCAGGTCCTCCAGCAGCCCCTGCTTCGACAGCAGGCCGGTGGTGGCGTTGCCCTTGTTGTACTCCAGGACGTCCGGGGCGTCCTTGGAGTTGAGCACCATCTGGGCGGTCTTCTGGATCTGCTCGAAGCCCTTCTCCTCGAACGTGACCTTCACGCCCGGGTGGGTCGACTTGAACTCCTCGATCGCCTGGTTCCACGCCACGCCCATGGCGCTGTCGGGGGACTCGTAGTGCCACAGCCGCAGTTCCTTGCCGGCGGCCCCGCCGTCGTCGCCGCCGCAGGCGGACAGGGTCAGCGACGCCGTGGCGAGGGCGGCCAGCAGTGCCGCGCCCCTCCGTGCTCTGATCATTTTTCCTCCGGGGTGGGTACCGGACCCGCCTGACATCTCGGCCGGTCGGACCTGTCGAGGCGCCGTGTCGAAGCGCTTCGATTGACCGGGATGTTAATGCTGCGTGACGGGCGACACAATAGGGTGACCGAAAAACGGTGGGAGCGATCCCACATGATCAAGGGCCTGGTGGGCCCGGTAATCGGCCCGATCACCCGGCGCGGCAGGCGCTCCCGTTGAGCGTGAACGCCTCCGGCCGGTCGGCTGCCTCGCCCCGGCCGAGGAACCCGAACCGCGCCGCGTCGCCGGGCGGGATGCGCGGGTCGTACCCGGGCGCGTCCACCGTCACCGCCCGCCCCCGCTGCCGGTGGGCGCCCTCCCACAACTGGGTGATCTGCTCGCCCCGGCCGAACTCCCACGACAGCCGCCAGCCGTCGACCGGCGCGTCGCCGAGGTTGACGACGGCGACCTCGGCCTGGAAGCCGTCCGGCCACCGGTTGGTGACGCGGTACTCGACCAGGCACTCCCCCGGCGGAGGGGACGGGGCGGTGGACGTGGCGGACGCGGTGGGCGTGGCGGGCACGGCGGCCGGACGCCGCGGCGGGTCGGCGGTCCGCCACAGCGGCAACGCGGCCAGCAGCGCGGCCCCGGCGACGAGGGCTCCGGCGACCAGCCACGCGCGGCGGCGGGCGGGTTCGCGGGCGGGGTCCTCCAGCAGGATCCGCGTCAGGTTCCGGGGCGGGGCCGCCCCTGCCGGGCCGGGCGCGGACGGCTGGTGGACGGCCGCGACGCCGACCGGAACGCCCGCCGCGCGCCCCAGTGCCTCCGCGACCCGGGCCGCGTCGGGGCGGGCCTCGGGCCGCCGGTCGGTGCAGCGGTCGCACAGCGCGAGGAGCTCCCCGGGCGCGTCCGGGTCGGTCAGGGCCTCCCGCAGCACCACGCCGAGCGAGTACACGTCGGCCGACGGCGCGGGTTCGGCCCCCTCCACCGCCTCGGGCGCGACGTAGGCGGGGGTCCCCCACACCGGTCCGCTCTCGGGGCCGCGCCGGGTGAAGGCGATGCCGAAGTCCAGGACCTTGACGCCGCCGGGGGTGAGGAACACGTTGGCGGGTTTGACGTCGCGGTGCACGACCCCGGCCGCGTGCGCCGCCGCCAGCGCGTCGGCGAGTCGCGCGCCGACCGCCGCCGCCTCCCTCCACGGCAGCGCGCCCCGGGCGAGCCGGGCGGCCAGGGTCTCGCCGCGCAGCAGCTCCATGACGACGTAGGGCACGCGTCCCACGTCCGCGACGACGGCCTCGCCGTAGTCGTACACGGCGGTGATGTGCGGGTGGGTGAGCGCGGCGGCGGCCTTGGCCTCCCGCCGCAGCCCGCCGGTGGAGCCGCGCGGGACCTTGACCGCGACGGCGCGCTCCAGCACCAGGTCGGCGGCGCGCCACACGGTGGCCATGCCGCCGTTGTCCAGGATCTCGTCCAGCCGGTAACGCCCGTCGAGCACGGTCCCCGGCCCCGGCTCGGGAGGAGCGCTCATGCGGGCAGTGTGGCAGACCCGCCGCCGGGACGGCGGTAGGCTGCCGCTCCGGTGCAGCCGCAGGGAAGGGGAGCGTGGCCGGTGAGCCCTGAGGACGAGGCGTCGCGCGCCGAGTTCCACCGGTTCTTCGAGCGGCACCACCGGGAGCTGGCGCGCCTGGCGTACCTGATGCTCGGTGACCCGGACGCCGCCGACGACCTGGCGGCCGACGCGCTGGCCGACGCCTGGCACCGGTGGGACCGGGTGCGCGCCGCCGACCAGCCCCTGGCGTACGTGCGGCGCATGGTCGTGAACATGTGCCACAGCCGGGTCCGCACGCTGGTGCGCGACCGCGGGCGGTTCGCCGCGCTGGCCGCGCGGTGGCGCGAGCGCGCCGACGCCCCGGACGTGCCCGCCGTGGTGGACGTGCGGTCGGCGTTGCAGCGGCTGCCCGAGCGCAAGCGCGCCTGCGTGGTGCTGCGGCTGGCGTTCGACCTGTCGGAGCAGGAGACGGCGCGGGTGCTGGGGGTGTCCGTCGGTACCGTGAAGAGCCAGACGTCGCGGGGGGTGGCCGAGCTGGTGCGGATGCTGGGCGGGCGGGACGACCCGGCGGTCGCGGGCGCGGCGCTGCGGACCGAGCGGCCGGGAATGGGGGCGTGATGCGCGACGACGGGTCCCTGGACCCGCTGCGCGACCGGCTGCGCGCGGCGGCGGACGAGCACGTCCCCGACCGGGAGCGGATCCGGGCCCGCATGGAGCGGGCCATCGCGGCGCAGGCCGGAACAGCGCCGGCGGAGTCGCCAAGAGCCGGGCGGCGGCGGTGGGCGCCGCGCGTGACGGCCGCCGCGCTGGCGACGCTGGCGGTGACCGGGGTCGTCACGGGCGTGGTGTGGCGGGTCTCGGAGGACGGCGACGGCGCGGCGCGGCCGATGGCGCGGCGGAGCGCCGACGTCTCCACCCGGCCGGGGCCGGTCCCCGGCAGCCTGACGCCCGCCCCGTCCGGTGGGGCCACGGCCCGGCCGAGCCGGTCGGCGACCGCCTCCCGCTCCCCGTCCGCCCCGCCGTCCGCTCCGGCGGGCCGCGTGGTGGCGGCCGAGGGCGCGGTGGACCCGCACAGCATCGAGCACTGGGCGCAGAACAACCTGACGCTGCGGGTCGAGCGCCCGCTGCGGACGCTGACCGTCACGATCCGGGTGCGGCGTACCGAACGGGTCGCGGCCACGGGCGCGTGGCAGACGCTGCCGGGCGCGGACTTCGAGACGACGACCCGGACGGCCGGGGACGCGGTGGTCTACACGTGGCGGCTGAGGCCCGGCCGGACCGTGCCGCCGGGCAGGCACGTCCTGGCCGCGCAGTACGACCGGGCCAAGGACCACGACCCGCGCCGGGACACGTTCACGGTGTCGGCCGGGGCGGACGGCGGCGGGCCGGCCACCGTCCGGGGACATTTCTGAAAATTCTTCGCCGATCGCGGCAACCTTCCGGGGGTCCCCGGACGACCTGGGACCGGACACCTCCCCCGCTCGGAAGGAACCCCCCAGGTGAGAGCAGGAGCGACCGCCGTCGCCGCCGCGCTCGCGTTCGGCGCGGCCGCGTGCGGTGCGGACGCGCCGCGGGCCACCCGCCAGGTCAGCGCGCCGATGCCCGCCGC